>JBEKYV010000152.1:0-7699 GCA_049510515.1 Solirubrobacteraceae bacterium
CCACGAGACATCGTCGAAAGTCACAAACAGAGAAGATCAACACACACAACAACCGACGCGAAGTGGGGCCACTTCAAGCCGCCGCGCCGGGGCCAGTGCAAACCGCCGCTCCGAGAAGCTGCACGACGCGCCGTGCGGCGCGCTCGGCGATGGCCTCGATGTCGTCGTGGTCGAGGGTCACGGCTGCTCGCTGTGGGAGCGGGGGCTGGCCGAGTGGCGGTGCTGAGGCAAGATCATAGGGACCAAATTAGCAAAATGAGCAATCTATTGCAAAAAGCCTCTAATCTAGCTCGCTGAAAGTCTCCGATGGAGCCGATCACGCGACGCCGTGTGGCGGCTCAACGACGGCAAGGGGTCACGGTCTGCGGGATTGCGCAAGACTAGGCCGCGATGAGTCGACGCTGCTTCATCTCAGCACCTGCCAACGCGGAGATCGCACCGATTGCGGGGCTCTTGGAGTCCCGGGGATGACCCAACGCCGTCCTCGAGCCGGCTTCCGGCGTTCAGCGCGTCAGGTCGGTAGTGCCGCCAACCCACGTGAGCTATTTCGTGATCTCCCGCGTGACCCGGACATTCCCTACCTCTGGGAGCATCAGGGACGGATCCTAGAGCGTTACGAGGACCGGTTGGACACGGGCGATGTGGCACTGGAGTTACCCACCGGCACCGGCAAGACTCTGATCGGACTACTGATCGCCGAGTGGCGCCGTCGCACGCGCGAGGAGCGGGCACTCTATCTATGCCCTACCCGCCAGCTGGCCTACCAGGTCGGTGCTCAGGCTCCACGCTATGGCATCCAGGCCAGAGTGTGCCTGGCTCCGAACTATGACGGATTGGAGGACTGGCAGGAGGGGCGCGCAGTAGCGGTTTCCACCTATTCCTCACTATTCAATTACCGCCCAAAGTTCACTGCGCCCGAGGCATTAGTGTTGGACGATGCCCACGCTGCCGATGAGTATGTGGCTAGCCACTGGACGACGTGCCTTGACCGCCACGAGATGCCGAAAGCATATGCGCGTATGGCTGCGCTGCTCGATCCGCTGTTGGATCGTCGTATGGCCGGGCTGATTACAGACGACCAGCCGCGTCCGGGTGACCGAGCAACAGTCGAGTTAGTGCCGCTGCCACGCTGGTGGCCTTTGGCGAACGCGGTAAGAGAGTTACTTGAGGAAGAGGTACAAGGCACTGGCCAGTTTTTTGCTTGGGATGACCATGTGCGGAAGGGTTTAGCTGCATGCTGTCTGCTGGTCTCTTGGCAGGAGATTGTGCTCCGCCCGCTGGTACCGGCCACCGCCCATCAGGCCGGTTTCGCGGGGGCTACACAGCGCATCTATATGTCTGCGACGCTGGGTGCCGGTGGCGAGCTTGAGCGCATTTTTGGGGTGCAGAATATTGAACGGTTGCCGGTGCCCGAGGAGTGGCAGCGCCACTCCACAGGCCGACGCTTATTTTTGCTACCGGGGGCCAGTCTACGGCGTTCTCAGGTGGATCAGCTCGTGCTCGACGCTGTTACCCGGGTCGGCCGCACATTGGTGCTTGCCCCGACCCGCGATGGCGTAGTGAAGCGACGTGAGGCTCTTGCAGAGGCTGGCATCACCACACTCGGGGCGTCGGATATTGAGGAGAGCGTGGAGCCGTTCACCTCCAAGGACAAAGCTGCTCTGGTGCTCGCCAATCGCTATGACGGCCTCGACTTGCCCGGCGACGACTGCCGTCTACTGGTTCTCGATGGATTACCTGTTGCAGTCAACATACTGGAGCGTTTTCTGTTCTCACGTCTTGCGGCCACCGGATTGCTAGCGGAGCGAATGCGAACTCGCCTGACCCAGGGCGTAGGACGCTGCTCGCGTGGCGAGGGTGACTGGTGCGCTGTGCTAGTGGCAAGTCGGGAGGCTTATGACTTCTGCGCCAGAAAGGAGGTTCGAGCATTACTGCATCCCGAGTTGCAGGGGGAGTTGCGCTTTGGCTTGGACCAGAGTGGTGACCGTCAGCCCGAGGATTTTATGGATCTCCTGGAATTGCTGCTTGAGCGTGGTGACGAATGGGGCGAGGCTGATGCGGAGATCCGCGAGCTCCGTGACGAGGCCGTGCAGCAAACCGATCCGGCCGCAAAACAGCTCCAAGCGGCGGTCGCCGACGAGGTCGGCTTCGTCTACGCAATGTGGAATGGGGACTATCCGCGCGCACTTGAGCGGGCGTGCGCAGTAGCTGATGAACTGGGTGGCGAGCCGGCTGCGGCTTATCGCGCTTGGTGGCTCTATCAGGCTGGGAGTGCTGCCTGGCTGGCGTTCACAACTTTCGGCATGGAAGACATGACGGGGCGCGCCCGCGATCTCTTCGCGCGGGCTGCAGCCACTGGGCGTGCAGTGGGCTGGTTCGCCGAGCTTGCTTATGGGCAGTTGGGCGAGCGAGTCGAGCTTGAGGCAAACCCTGATGACCTTCGAGCTGCCGAGCGTGCACACGAACGCTTGCGGCGCCTGGGCTTCAACGGTCACGGCTTCTCCCGTGAGACAAAGCGGATACGCGACCGCCTCGACCAGCTGGAGCCGACTCCCTATGAGGAGGGTCTGACCTCGCTGGGGAGACTGCTTGGCTTCGACGCAGACCATCCGGGTGGCGACAACAACCCCGACAGCGTGTGGGTCGCTTCCGAGCGTCTGGCGATTGTGTGGGAGGCCAAGAGCGAAGAGCGAGCAGGTGGCGAGGTTGGTGCCCGCACCGCGCAGCAGGCGGCAGGCCACGCAGCGTGGGTGCGCGCTCACCGCAACTTGGCGGACGATGCGAAGGTGCTCGCGTTGCTCATCTCTGACCGCGAGCGGATGTCGAATAGCGCGACCATCCACGCTGGCGATGTGTGCGTGGTCGGACTCGATGAAGTCTTGGAGATGGCCGATAGGGCGGTGGCGGCGCTTGCTCGCGTGCGCGCACGTGGACAGGCCGGCGACGACGTTGGGCTGCGTGCATTGCTGGTCGATGAGCTCAAGAGCGCTGGACTGCTGCCCACTCAGCTATACGAGCGCCTCGGCAGACGACGGTTGGCAGACTTGCCGGTCGGGGGTTGAATAGAGGGACGAGCTCGTCACATCCTCTCGCCTCCACGGGTTCGCTCGCCGGCGTGATGATCTGCGTACTCGGGGTTACTGGCCGTGGCCGGGGTGGATCCCTCTTGGCACTTCGGCCTCACGCTCGCCCGCGTGACGGGCGGTGCTCGTGGTAGGTGGCGTGAACGTGGCACTGCATGGGTGCTCGTCGGGCGCGAGCGAGGCGATGCTTCCTCTACGGCGAGGCCGCTGTGGGATCCAGAGCGCCGTGATCCTGCGACCCGCCCAATGAGCACGGAACTGCAAGTCACGGTCGATCGTCCGCCGCTCCCCAACCAGGCTTCGCCTGGTCGGGGCCCCGACCGCGGCGGAGCGCAGTCCCCCGGCCCCCGTCCGCGGGGTAGCGTGGCACACCCTGTCAACCCGCAAGGGGTGTGACAGGGTGTGCAGCGGGAGCCGGGCCGGGGGCCAGCCGACTGCTCGATCGACGGAGAGGGTTCCGAGGTATGTCGGGACGATGTCTCACGCCCGGCGGACGCCCTCTGCGGCTAATACCGTCGTTCGACGGATGCGATTTTTGGCACGCAGAGGCGACCAGCGGGGCTATGTAGACTGACCACGATGGGTGTGCGCGAGGAGATCGGGCCGATCCTCTACGAGCAGATCGGAACGGGCTACACGCACGCGCGCCGCACCGAGCCACGGATCGCTGAGCGCATCTGGTCCGCGCTCGGTGATGCTGAGAGCGTGCTGAACGTCGGTGCCGGAACGGGCTCCTATGAGCCGCCGGATCGCAACGTTGTAGCGGTCGAGCCCTCGCGGTCGATGCGAGCCCAGCGCCCGCCCGGCGCGGCGCGGTGTATCGACGCGCAGGCCGAAGCGCTGCCGTTCCCCGACCGCTCGTTCGACGTAGCGATGGCGGTTCTCTCAGACCAGCACTGGAGCGACCCGATCGGTGGGCTGCGGGAGATGCGCCGCGTCGCACGTCGAGTAGTCGTCTTTCAGTGGGATGACGCGGAGAGCGGGCGCTTCTGGCTGGTCCGCGACTATCTCCGCGGCGATTATCACGCGCTGAGGGGAGGAGCGCCGACGCTCCGTGAGCGTGCTGCGGCGATCGGAGCGCGCATGGAGCCCGTCCCGATCCCGTGGGATGTGGTGGACGGTTTCTTTCACGCCTACTGGCGCAGGCCGCACGCGTACCTGCAGGAGCCGGTCCGTCGCGGCAGCTCGGTATGGGCGCGGATCGGTGAGCACGCAGAACAACGAGTCGTCACGGCGCTTGCCCACGACCTCGACAGCGGCACTTGGGAGCAGCGCAACGCAGAGCTGATCGACCTGGAAAGTATCGATCTCGGCGCAAGGCTGCTCATCGCTCCCGCAGAGTCCTGATCCGTCTCGCGCTCCATCCCACTCCGCTCGGCTCTCGCCCACGCCTCCCACGACGTATCCACCGGCGCCCCAGCAACCCCTCCGGTCTCCCGTCGCGCCCCCACGACAAAGGCTGCCCCGCCGCTCAGCGTCGCTGCGCTCCGCCTCCGGCACACAGTTGCACCTAAAGGTTTGTTCTTTTGCTATTTTGGCTTCAGATGCTCTCGATCGGGAAGATCGCGCTGGGTCAGCACCGCTACTACGAGCAGCAGGTAGCCCAGGGGCAGGACGACTACTACACCGGCCGCGGCGAGGCCCCCGGTGAATGGGTCGGCGTCGGCGCGCAGGCCCTCGGCCTCCAGGGCCGGGTAGGCGCCGGACAGTTCGGCGCGCTGATCGCGGGCCACGACCCACGCGACCCCGCGACACGACTGCGCTCCAGCGCGCACGACCCGAAGGTCGCCGCGTACGACCTCACGTTCTCCGCACCGAAGACGCTCAGCATCCTGTTCGCGATCGCGCCAGAGAACGTCTCGGGTGAGCTCGTGGGCTGCCACGAAGAGGCGATCAGGGCGGCCCTCGGGTATCTGAAGGACACGGCGGTGATGGTCCGTCGCGGTCACGCCGGCGAGCACGTACAGCCCGGGGACGGGTTGATCGCGGCGGTCTACCGGCACCGGATGAGCCGGGCGCTTGACCCGCAGCTGCACACCCACGTCGTCGCGGGGAACCTCGCGCGTGGCCCGGACGGCCGGTTCACCGCGCTGCACGGGACGGAACTCTACCGAGCGGCGAAGACCGCGGGGTATCTCTACCAGGCGCATCTGCGGGCGCTCGTCACCGAGCGGCTGGGGTTGGAGTGGGGGGAGGTCCGCAACGGTGCGGCGGAGCTCGCGGAGATCGAGCGGGCGGTGGTGGAGCACTTCTCGCAGCGCCGTCACGAGATGCTGCGCGAGGCCGAGGCGGGCGGGATCGGCTTGGGGTCAAAGAGCGCGGCGGAGCACGCGGCGCTCGCGACAAGGGAACGTAAGCAGTACGGGGTGCAGACGCACACGTGGCGGGAGGAGGTGAGGGCCCGCGCCGGCGAGCAGGGCCTCGACGCGGGCGGGGTCGCGGAGTTGTTGCGCGGGGGTCGCGAGCGGCTGGTGCACGGTCTCGCCAGGCGCGGCGGCGTGGACGAGCGTGCTCTCGGCGGCCGATTGACGGGCGCCGGGGGTTTGACGGAGCGCAGCAACACCTTCGACGAGCGCGCGGTACTGCAGGAGTTCGCCGCCGCCGCCGGGGCGGGCGCGCTGGTCAGTGAGGTGCGAGGCCAGGCCGAGCGGTTCGCGGAGCGCCCGGACGTGATAGCGACCCGCGGGGGCGAGATGACGACTGCGGAGCTCGTAGCAGTCGAGCGCCGTCTGATCGTGGCCGCGGTCGGCCGCGCCGGCGAGGGGACGGGCATCGTCGATCCGTCGCTGGCGGAGCGTGCGATCGTGGCGGCCGATCGTCCCCTCACCGCGGAGCAAGCAGCGGCGGTGCGGGCAGTGGCCGGGTCGGGGCATGGGGTGAGCGTGATCCAGGCGCTCGCGGGAACAGGGAAGACATATACCGCCGGCGTGCTGCGCCAGGTGTATGAGAGCGCGGGCTACACGGTGCTCGGCGTCGCGCCGACCGGCCGCGCGGTGCGTGAGATGGCCGAGGAGGCCGGGATACCCACGCGCACACTGGACCGGCTGCTGCTCGATCTCGAGCAGCTCGGCGACGAGCTGCCACAGAACGGCGTGCTGATCTTCGACGAGTCCGGGATGGCTGCCACCCGCCCCAGCGCACGGCTGCTGGAGGCCGCCGAAAAGGCGGGCGCGAAGGTGGTCGCGATCGGTGACCCTGGGCAGCTCGCCTCGGTGCAGGCCGGCGGCTGGCTCGGCGCGGTCGGTCGTGCGCTCGGCGCGCAGCAGCTGACGGAGGTGATGCGCCAGCGCGACCCCGCGGAGCGCAGGGCGCTCGGCGCGCTGCACGACGGCCACCCGCAGCGCTACCTCGACTGGGCCGAGCGCAACAGGCGAATCGAGACCTTCAGCGACCCCGCCGGCGCGTGCGAGCAGGCCCTCACCGAGTGGGCGCACGCGGCCACGACGGGGCCGGCGCAGACGGTGATGATCGCCAGGGACAACGAAACACGGGACCGTTTGAACCAGGGTGCGCGCGAGCTGCGCCGCGGTCTCGGTGCGCTCGGCGGGGAGCACTCCTACAGCCCCGTTGAGGTCGCGGTAGGGGACCGTGTGATCTGCCGTCGCAACGACGGGCAGCTCGACGTGGACAACGGGATGAGAGGTACCGTGCGCCACCTCAACCCCGACAAGATCGTGATCGACACCGACAGCGGGCTCCTGCGCGAACTGCCAGCCGCGTACGTCGCCGAGCACGTGGAGCACGCCTACGCCCTGACCGGACACGGGATGCAGGGAGGAACGATCGAGGGCGCGATTGTCGTCGCCTCACCCCGGGACCTCACCGCCGGCTGGTCATACACCGCGCTCTCCCGCGCAAGAGGAACCACACGCCTGCTCGTCTACGACGACGATCTCGAGCGGGAGCGCAGCGAGTTCGCGCCCACAGACCAAACCCCGGAAGCAACCCGGGACGGACTGCTCGACCGGGTGGGCCGGCGGATGCTGGAGCGCGACGACGAAGAACTCGCGATCGAGCAGCTGCCCAGCGCAGGCCGCGCTGGTGACCCCGACGTCGCCAGCACGCGGGCACACGCGGCAGAACCACCACAGGAGCACGCTGCCGCTCGCGCGGAGCCCACCCCGCCGGCCGCGGCCACCCTCACGCGGCTGCGGGAGCTACGCGAGCGCGTCGAGCAGCTGCACGTGCAGCTCGCGGCACTACCGACACGCGAGCTGCAGCGCATCGAGGATCTCGACGCGCGCGCCCTCACCCTCACCACCCAGCGCGAGCAGATCACCCAGCGCTTCACCGACCTGCCCGAGCCACACCGGCGCCTCGGACGCGCACAGGACCCCCATGCGCTCGAGCGCGCCCACCTCACCAGCGCTCTGCGAGCCAACAAGCGCGAGCTCGACGCGGTTCTGACGCAGCGCAGCAGTCTGGAGCGCGAGCTAGGCGACCCCGCCGAAGCCCGCGCCGAACGCGAAGGTATCGAACACGCAATCACCCAAACCACTGTTGAGCGCTGCTGAGTTTGGGCACGAGCGAGGCTGCTTGTGCTGTTGATGGTGGTGATGGTGCTCGCGGAGTTGGCAGGCTTGGCGCGTTTCTGAACGCGTGAGAGCCCTCCCGTC
>JBEKYV010000153.1:0-7698 GCA_049510515.1 Solirubrobacteraceae bacterium
CGCTTCGCCACCGTCATCTGGGTGCCCGGCAACCACGATCTGTGGACCGTCCCCGAGGATCCGGTGCGGCTGCGCGGGGTGGCGCGCTACCAGCATCTGGTTGAGATCTGCCGGCGGCTGGGGGTGCTCACGCCCGAGGATCCCTACCCGGTGTGGGAGGGCTCCGGGGGGCCTGTGGCGGTGGTGCCGCTGTTTGTGCTGTACGACTACTCCTTCGGCTCCAACATCGCCCCCACCAAGGCTCGCGCGCTGGCGCTCGCGCACGAGGCGGGTGTGGTGTGCAGCGATGAGCTGGTGCTCTTTCCCGACCCCTTCCCCGGCCGGGACGCCTGGTGCGCGGAGCGGGTGCGCTCGACGCTGCCGCGCCTGCAGGCGCTCGATCCGGGGCTGCCCACGGTGCTGGTCAACCACTTCCCCTTGGTAAGCGCCCCCACGCAGGTGCTGCGCCACCCCGAGTTTGCACAGTGGTGCGGCACCGATCTCACCGCCGATTGGCACCTGCGCTTCCGCGCGCGGGCGGTTGTGTACGGGCACCTCCACATCCCCCGCACCACCGTCTACGACGGTGTGCCGTTCGTCGAGGTGTCGCTCGGCTACCCGCGCGAGTGGCATCGCCGCCGCGTCCAGCGCCCGCCGCTGCGGCCGATCCTGCCGCTGGAGGGGGCGCGGTGATCGCGATCACGGAGGCGCGGAGTGGCGAGGGTGAGTGTGTTCGATGGCCGATCCAACAGTCGCGGCAACGACCCCGGACGGACGGTCGCGTGGAGGGGTCGCCGTGATCGAGGAGATCCTGCCCCCCGAGGCGGTCGCCGCCGACACCCGCGAGGAGCTGCTCGAGATCGAGCTCTTCCCGCAGGAGCGCGTGGCGATGGGCCAGGCGGTTGAGAAGCGCGAGCGCGAGTTCATCACGGGGCGCGCATGCGCGCGCCTGGCGCTCGCCCAGCTGGGCCTGCCCCCCTCGCCGATCGCCGCCGGCGAGCGTGGCCAGCCGCTGTGGCCGGCGGGGGTCGTGGGCTCGATCACTCACTGCGACGGCTACCGCGCGTGTGCGCTGGCACGCGCCGGCGAGTTCGCCGGTGTTGGCATCGACGCCGAGCCCCACCTGCCGCTGCCCGCCGGGGTGATCGGCGAGATCGCCCGCGAGGAGGAGCGGCCGATGCTCGCGCGGCTCACCTCAGAGCAGCCCGCGGTGCACTGGGACCGGCTGCTGTTCTGCGCGAAGGAGACGGTGTACAAGGTGTGGTTCCCGATCGCGCGCTGCTGGCTGGGCTTCGAGGATGCGGTGCTGTCGATCGACCCCGCTGGACGCACGTTCGACGCGAGACTGCTCACCCCGTGGCCAGAGGTAGGGATTCGTTTTCCGCACGTGCTGCGGGGTCGTTGGCTGGTGCGCGATGGGTTGGTGCTCGCCGCCCTTGCGCTGCCGGACACTATCGCCGACCACTGATGGGCTTGCCGGCTCGCTGAGGCCCACCGAAGGGTCGTGGCGATGGCGTGCGGTAGCCGCCGATGCCCTGTTGTCCGGCGGGATTCCAGCATTTTCTACTGAATAACCTCGGGTCCGCCGACAACAGTCACCGGCCGACGAACACCCAGCTGGAATATGACTGTTCAGTCGAACGGTTGAGGTGGACTGAGGGCGATTCACCTCGAATTTTCACTTCTGAATTGACCACATCGGCCCGGTGTCGCCTACACTCAAAGAAAACATCGCTTACTTGTATTGACCAGCGCTAGGGCATCAGAACGGAGTGGGTGTGGCACAGGGGTTCTGTGGGCCGTTAGGGTCGAAGGTATCGCTCGCATCACGTGAGGACGTCGGGGCCTGCCTTGGGGCTTGCGCCGGGCCCCCTCGATGACCGGCACTGATCGCGTCACCGGCGGGATCGACGATCCTGCCGCGAGCGGGAGCGCCGCGTCCGGTGAGGGCGGGACTGCCGCGTCCGCCAGGAGTGGCATCGACGGCTCGACTGCGAGCGGGAGTGCAGCGTCCGGTGAGGGCGGGACTGCCGCGTCCGCCGCGAGTGGCATCCACAGTGCTCCCGCGGCCGGCAGCAAGGCTCCGGCTGTGGAGGCCGTGTTCGTGTTCTCCGGTCAAGGCTCGCAGTGGGAGGGGATGGCCCGCGAGCTGCTGGATGTCTCGCCCGTCTTCGCGCAGAGCATGCGCGCCTGTGAGCGGGCGCTCGCGCCCCACGTGAGCTGGTCGCTGCTCGACCTGCTTTGCGGGCGTCCACGTGCGCGCAAGCTCGCCCGTGTCGACGTGGTCGCGCCGGCGCTGTTCGCGGTGAGCGTGTCGCTTGCCGAGCTGTGGCGAGCGTACGGGGTGCGACCCGCGGCGGTCGTCGGCCACTCCCACGGCGAGATCGCTGCCGCCCACCTCGCGGGGGGGCTTACGCTGGAGGACGCCGCGCGGGTGGTGGCGCTGCGCAGTCGGGCGCTGCGCCGCCTCTCCGGCAAGGGCGGCGTGGTGGCGCTCGCGCTGGGCGCCCGCCCCACCACCGCGTTGATCGAGCGCTGGTGCGGCCGGCTGACGCTCGCCGCCGTGAACGGCCCCCGTGCGACGGCGGTCTCGGGGGATCGCAAGGCGCTGGGTGAGCTGCTCGCGCAGTGCGAGGCCGACGGCATTCGCGCCGGGATGGTGCGCATGGACTACGCCTCCCACTCCCCCCAGGTCGAGGGGATCCACGACGAACTGCTGCAGGTGCTCCCCCCGCTCGCCCCCCGGTCGGGGGTAATCCCCTTCTACTCGACCCTCACCGGGCGGCGGCACAGCACCGCCAAGCTCGACGCCGCGCACTGGTACCGCGCCGAGCGTGAGACGGTCCAGTTCGAGCGCGCCATACGCGCGCTGCTGAAGCACGGCCATCGAACGTTCATCGAGCTCAGCCCCCACCCCGTCCTGACGGCGGCCGTGCAGGAAATCGCCGACCACGTGCTGGGCAACGCCGGCGACGACGTCAGGGTCGTTGGCTCGCTGCGCCGCAACCAGGGTGGTTTGAAGCGCTTTCAGATGTCGCTTTCCGAGGTGTCCGGCGTGGGCTCGCTTCCGGAGGGGTCCGGTGTGGGCTCGCTTCCGGAGGGGTCCGGCGTGGGCTCGCTTCCCGAGGCGTCCGGGGCAGGCTCGCTTTACGAGGTGAGCCCCCGCGCGGGCCGATCGGCCGTGGAGGGTGGGGCCCCGCCGGGGCGCTCCGAGGCGTGGATGCTCGAACAGGTATGCGCCTCTGTGGCGGTCGTGCTGGGCCTCGACCGGCCCGAGGCCGTTGATGCGCGGCGGGCGTTCAGGGAGCTGGGGCTCGACTCTTCGGGCGCGGTCGAGCTGTGCAACCGGCTGCGTGCGCTCACCGGGATGCGGCTGCGAACGACGCTCCTCTTCGATCACCCCACCCCGGTGGCGTTGGCCCGCCATCTGCTCGGCGCGCTCACCCCTGGGGCGGCCGCACATACGACATCCTCGGTGGCGCCCGCCCGCGCGCGGTCGGCAACCGAGGAGGAGCCCCTGGCGATCGTGGGGATCGGCTGCAGATTCCCAGGTCCCGCCCCGCCGGTGGGCAGCGGATCGGTGCGCTCGATGCAGCAGCTGTGGGAGTTGGTGGCGGGCGGCGGCGATGCGATCGCGGACTTCCCCACCGATCGCGGTTGGGACCTAGAGCGGCTGTACGACCCCGACGGCGCCCAACCCGGCACCAGCTACGTGCGCGAAGGCGGCTTCCTCCACGATGCGGGCGAGTTTGACGCCGCGCTATTCGAGATCTCCCCGCGCGAGGCGCTGTCGATGGATCCCCAGCAACGGCTGTTACTGGAAGTCGCCTGGGAGGCGTTCGAGCACGCCGGCATCCCTCCCAGCTCGCTGCGCGGCACCCCCACCGGAGTGTTCGCGGGGCTAACCGCGCAGGAGTACGGCCCGCGCCTTGACGACGAGTCCGGCGGGGAGCTGGAGGGGTATGCACTCACCGGCGCCACCACCAGCGTCGCTTCGGGCCGGCTCTCCTATGCGTTTGGGCTGGAGGGCCCGGCGATGACCGTCGACACCGCCTGCTCCTCCTCGCTGGTGGCGCTGCACCTCGCCTGCCGGGCGCTGCGTGCGGGCGAGTGCTCGCTGGCGCTGGCGGGAGGCGTGGCGGTGATGTCCAGCCCCGGGATGTTCGTGCAGTTCAGCCGCGCCCGCGGCCTCGCGCGGGACGGGCGCTGCAAGCCGTTCGCCGCCGCCGCCGACGGCACCGGCTGGAGCGAGGGCGCCGGTGTGCTGGTGCTCGAGCGGCTCTCCGACGCGCGCGCCCACGGCCGTGAGGTGTTGGCGTTGGTGCGCGGCAGCGCGGTCAACCAAGACGGCGCCTCCAACGGCCTGACGGCGCCCAACGGCCTATCCCAGCAGCGCCTGATCGCGCAGGCGCTGGCGGATGCGGGGCTCGCCCCCGAGCAGGTCGATGCGGTGGAGGCCCACGGCACCGGCACCACGCTGGGCGACCCGATCGAGGCGCAGGCGCTGCTTGCGGTCTACGGCCAGGGCCGCGAGGGGCGCGCGCCGCTGTGGTTGGGGTCGCTGAAGTCCAACATCGGCCACACCCAGGCAGCCGCGGGCGTCGCCGGGATCATCAAGATGGTGGCGGCGCTCCACCACGGGCTGCTGCCCCGCACGCTGCACGTCGACTCGCCCTCGCCCGAGGTCGATTGGTCGGCGGGCGCGGTGTCGCTGCTGCTCGATGACGTTCCCTGGCAGCGCGGCGCGGAGCCACGGCGAGCGGGGGTCTCCTCGTTCGGGATCAGCGGCACCAACGCCCACGTGATCATCGAGGAGGCGCCCACCCCGGCGCTCGTCAGCGATGAGATCGGCGAGCCGTCATCCGCCGCGACGCGTGCTGCAAGCCCACACCTCGGGGGTCCGCCGTCCGGGCGACGGGCCCCGCGGGCTGATGACTCTCCAGGGGACGCCCCACCGCTGCCGTGGGTGCTGTCGGGCAGAGGGGCCGACGCGCTCCGCGCCCAGGCAGAGCGTCTACGGGCGCACGTGGCCGCCGACCCGGATGTGAGCGCGATCGACGTGGGGCTCTCGCTGGCCACCACCCGCTCCGCCCTCGACGATCGCGCGGTGGTGGTGGGCGACAGCCGCGAGGAGCTGCTGGACAGGCTCGAGCAGCTGGCGCGCGGAAGGGCAGCGGGAGGGGTGTTGCAGGGCACGATCGCCACGGGCGAGCGGCTCGCCTTCATGTTCACCGGCCAGGGCGCCCAGCGGGTTGGTATGGGCCGCGATTTGCACAAAACATTCCCGGCCTTTACGTCGGCGTTCGACGAGATCTGCACGCTGCTCGACGCGAAGCTCGGGCGCCCGCTGCGCGAGGTGGTGTTCGGCGAGGATGACGGTGAGAGCGAGGGAGACGGCGGTTGGGGAACCGATGGGCGGGCGCCTGACAGTGGGCCGCTGGACGAGACCCAGTTCACTCAGGCGGGGTTGTTCGCGCTGGAGGTTGCTCTCTACCGCCTGCTGGAGAGCTGGGGCGTGCGGCCCGACTACCTGATCGGCCACTCGATCGGCGAGCTGGCGGCCGCGCACGTCGCGGGCGTGTTCGCGCTCGAGGACGCCTGCCGCCTGGTCGCCGCGCGCGGCAAGCTGATGGGCGCGCTGCCGGAGGGCGGGGCGATGGTGTCGGTGCAGGCCTCCGAGGCTGAGGCGTCGTCGATGCTGGTGGGTCTGGAGGACCACGTCGCGCTGGCGGCGGTCAACGGGCCATCCTCGGTGGTGCTCTCCGGCGACGAGCAGGCTGTGCTGGGGCTCGCGCAAGCCTGGCGGGAGCGCGGTCGCAAAACCAAGCGGCTGCGTGTCAGCCACGCGTTTCACTCGCCGCGCATGGACGCGATGCAGCAGGAGTTCGCCGAGGTCGCCGCGAGCGTGTCGTTCGAGCAGCCGCGCATCCCGGTCGTCTCCAATCTCACGGGCGAGGGCGTCTCGGGCGAGGAGCTGTGCGACCCCGGCTACTGGGTGCGCCAAGTGCGCGAGACGGTGCGCTTCGCCGCCGGGGTGCGCTGGCTGCACGCGCGCGGGGTGCGCCTGTACCTCGAGCTCGGCCCGGAGGCGGTGCTGAGCGCGCTCTGCCGTGAGTGCGTCGCGGTCGGGAACACGCCGGAAGAGGTCCGGTTGCCGGATGGCCCGCCCGGGCCGGAGGAGCCGCGGGGCGGCGAGGCGACCGAGGACGAGCTGCCACTGGGGGCGACCGACGACGAGCCGCCGGTCCTCGCAACGACCACGCTGCGCAACGGCCGCCCCGAGGCCCGCGCGCTGCTGGAGGCGGTGGGCGAGATCTGGGTGCGCGGCGCCCCGGTCGATTGGAGCCGCCTGTTCGCCGGGACGGCAGCGCGGCGTGTCGCGCTGCCCACCTATGCCTTCCAGCGCGAGCGCTTCTGGTTGGAGCCTCCAACGCGCAACGTTTCGCGCGGCGAGCGCAAAATTTCGCACGAGGAGAGCTTGGGCTATCGCATCAACTGGAAGCCGCTTGCCGACCCCCCGCGCGCGGCACTGCGCGACACCTGGCTGGTGGTTGTGGCGGCACGGATGTCTGATGTGGCAGCCGGTGCGGATGGGCCTGAGGTTGGCGTCGAGCCGGCGGCCGATCTTGTGCCGGGCCTGGCGGCGGTCGTGCAGCGCCACGGTGCGCAGGTGCGCACGGTCGAGGTCGATCCGCGGACGGTCGAGCGCGAGACGCTGACGGCGCGCTTGCGCGAGACGCTGGGCGATCGAACGATGGGCGGTGCGCTCTCGCTACTCGCCGCGGCGCACGCCGTCCACCCCGAGTGGTCGGCCGTCCCAGCGGGCCTCGCGGGCACACTTGTGCTCGCCCAGGCGCTCGGGGACGCCGGCGTGCGGGCCCCGCTGTGGAGCGTCACCCAGGGCGCGGCGGCGGTCGTACCCTCCGACGCGCTCCCCTCACCCGAGCAGGCGATGGTGTGGGGCCTCGGGCGAGTGCTGGGCCTGGAGGATCCCGTGCGCTGGGGCGGGCTGATCGACCTGCCGCCGGAGCCCGAGGAGCGCACCTTCGAGCGGTTGTGCGCCCTGCTGGCGAGGCCCGGCGGCGAGGATCAGCTGGCGCTGCGCCCGGAGGGCATCTTTGCGCGCAGGCTGGTGCGCTCATCGCTCAGCGCAGCGCGAGCCGGTGTCCGGATGCGCGGAAGCGACACGCCGCAAGCGGTTGGTGGGACACAGGAAAACGACGATATGCCGCAAGCCGGTGGTGAGGGGCAGGCAGACGGCGAAACGTGGCGGGCACCGCGCGGCACCGTGCTGCTCACCGGTGGCACCGGCGCGCTGGGGGCCCACCTCGCGCGGTGGTTGGCGCAGCGCGGCGCCGAGCACATCCTGCTCGCCAGTCGCCGCGGCGCCGACGCACCTGGCGTGAAAGAGCTGGAGAGGGAGCTGGTCGACAGCGGCGCGCAGGTGACCGTTGCCGCCTGCGACGTCGCCGAGCGCGCGCAGCTCGAGCGCCTGCTGGAGGCGATCCCCGCCGAGCGCCCGCTCACCGCGGTGTTTCACGCCGCCGGCGAGCTGGAGCACGAGTCGCTCGAGGCGCTCACGCCGCAACAGCTGGAGCGCGCGCTCGCGGCGAAGGCGCAGGGGGCCCTGCACCTGCACGAGCTCACGTCGCGGTTGGAGCTCTCGGAGTTCGTGCTGTGCGCGTCGATCGCCGGCACGCTCGGTTCCGGAGGCCAGGG
>JBEKYV010000154.1:0-7692 GCA_049510515.1 Solirubrobacteraceae bacterium
GGAACGCGCTGTCGATCGAGGAGCAGGAGCGCGTCATCGGCCGCACCAAGCTCGACGACGTCGAGCTGCCCGACGAGATCAAGCCCGCGAATTCTCACGTCGCGCTCAACACGATCGTCGACGAGGACGGCGAGGAGCAGCGGATCATGCGCTTCAATATGCCGTTTGGGCGCGTCGGTGCGAGCGAGTTCGGCACCTACTTCATCGGCTACGCGCGCGCCGCGACCGTAATCGAGCAGATGCTCACCAACATGTTCGTTGGCACCCCGCCTGGTGACTATGACCGGGTGCTCGATTTCTCAAGAGCCCTAACTGGCGCGCTGTTCTTCATCCCCAGCGCCGAGTTTCTGGACGATCCGCCCGCGCCCACCGTCCAGGCTGAGCGCTCTCGAGGAGAAGATGATGCGCCCGCTACCCAACCCGACCCCACGCCACCGGCTGCGGCGCTGCCCGATGGGTCACTCGGCATCGGTAGCCTCAAGACCGAGATCGACATGGGGGACCGAGCATGAACCACTTGCTTCGCGCACACGCGCCAATCAGCGACAGAGCCTGGGAGCAGATCGACCAGGAGGCGCGCGAGCGCCTGGAGCCGGCGCTGGCCGCCCGCAAGCTCGTGGATTTCGCCGGCCCGCTCGGCTGGGAGCACTCCGCCGCCAACCTCGGGCGCACGACTGCGCTGCCTGGCTCACCGGCGCCGGGTGCCTGGGGTCTGCTGCGACAAGTGCTGCCGGTCGTTGAGCTGCGCGCGGACTTCGTCGTCGCGCGTGAGGAGCTTCGCGACATCGACCGCGGCGCCGCCGACGCCGACTTCGGCGCGCTGGACAACGCCGCCCAGCAGATCGCGATCGCCGAGAATGCGGCCGTGCTCAGCGGCTGGCCGAACGCGATCAGGGGCGTCGCCGAGGCCTCTCCCTATCCGCGGCAGCCGCTCGGGCAGGCGCCAGGGCACTACCCGCAGCACATCGCCCGTGCCGTCGACGACCTGCGCACGCGAGGGGTGGGTGGCCCCTACGGCCTCGCACTTGCGCCGGAGCCCTACCGGCTCGCGCTTCAAACCGCCGAGCACGGCGGCGCGCTGCTGACCAAGCATCTCGAGACGATCCTCGGCGGTGGCCCGATCGTGTGGACACCCGGGCTGGAAGGCGCAATCGTGATCAGCCTGCGCGGCGGCGACTTCATCCTCGAATGCGGCCAGGATCTATCGGTTGGCTACGACTCCCACGACGCCACGCAGGTCGAGCTGTACATCCAGGAGAGTTTCAGCTTCCGGGTCGCGACCCCCGAGGCCGCGGTTGTGCTGGGGCCGTAGCCCCACGGCCGAAGAAGGAGTAGGTTTCCCCCAATCGGTATCGGGCGCCCTGCAGCGCTGTTGCGCAGACATCCGTCCGACGCATCGGCGAACGTGTGTTCCCTATGGAGCAGGCATCCGGACCAACGCATAAGGTCTTACGATCGATGGGCAAGACGAACGCTGACCGTGCGCCCCGACGCCCGGCCGACCGTGTTCGTGGATTCACGTCGGTCAGCCTGTTCACTGGCGCCGGCGGCTTGGATCTGGGTTGCGAGCAGGCAGGCTTTCAGTCACTCGCGGCGGTCGAGAGCAATCCCATCGCCCGGCAGACGCTGCTCGCCAACAGCGGGCGGTGGTTGCCCGGCATCCGGCCGGCTTGCCTGTTCTCCGACATGGTTGAGCTCGACCACGATGCTCTTCTGGATGCCGCCGGGCTCGATGTGGGCGAGGTCGATCTTGTGCATGGCGGTCCCCCGTGCACGCCGTTCTCAAAGAGCGGCTACTGGCTCGCATACAAGCGCGCGGGCGCCGACCCCAAGGCCTCGCTGCTCGACAGCTACGTCGACGCGCTCCGCGCGATCAAGCCGAAGGCATTCCTGATGGAGAATGTCTACGGGCTCGCGTACAACAACCACAACCGGCCGGTCCTCGAGCGCTTCATGGCCGGGGTACGCGACGCCGGTTATTCACTAGACTCGAAGATCCTGCTCGCTGCCGACTACGGCGTTCCTCAATTGCGCCAGAGGCTCGTCTGTGTAGGCATCCGTCACGACCTGCTTGACGGCGACGTGGGTGGGTGGGAGTTTCCCTGGCCCCGAGCAACTCACTCAGGGCCGCATGAGACGCGCAAGGGCTGGGATGAATCGCTTTTGCCGCACGCCAGCGCAGGCGAGGCATTGGCTGGCCTGCGCGAGAACCCGCCGGAGCCGGAGGAGGTGGTCAGTGGCACCTACGCCGGGGATCTCCGTGCCGTGCCTGCGGGAGACAACTACCTCTGCTTGACCGACAGGCGCGGTCACCCGGCGCCCAGATTCAAGTGGCGCTCGCGCTATTGGTCGTTCCTTCTGAAGCTCCACCCCGACTTTCCGTCGCCGACGATCCAGGGTCAGCCCGGGCCATGGGTCGGTCCGTTCCATTGGGAGAGCCGGCGTCTTCGAGTGGCTGAGGTCAAGCGGCTCATGACATTCCCTGACGGCTATGTGGTGCTTGGGAGCCGCCGCGACCAGCAGCTCCAGCTCGGCAACGCTGTTCCCCCCAAGCTCGGCTATGTGGTAGCCGACGCCCTCGCGGACGAGCTTGTACGCCTTGGCGCTGTCGGCACCTTGGCGGCTGCCGCTTAACTATTGGTCTTTGCGGCGAGGAGCAGCCTGTCCAGCTGTTGCTGTACCGTTGGCCCGATCTTGAATCGATAGCTACGCCAGTATTTATAAAACTCGCCCTCCGTCGCAAATGCCCCTTTGCCCTCCCGCAAGTCATTCAGTCGCTGCACAGCGCCGATGTACTCGCGCGTCGTCGACGATCGTTGCTCGGAGGCGATGCGCCAAGGCTCCTGCACGAGAAGCTCAAGATCTCGGATGCGACCTGGAATTGACTCATCCAGCGTGTAGATTGCAATGAGATCAAGGTGGCTGGCATAATCTGCGAATGGCCGGAATGTCCCGGGCCAGTGAAGCGACGGGTACCGGAAATAGGTGTTACCCGTGTAGAGGGTGATGCGACTCTGCGTCGAGAGCCCGCTTTTGTTGCGGCGGGCGACCTTGACGTCAACCGCGTGGTAGGCGCCCTTGAAGACTGGGCCGCTGAACTCGAGATCCGGATATCCCCGCTCGGTGCCACGCTCGGCCTTTGTGCCCGGAAGCTTGCCGGCCTCCTCCAAGAGGAAGTCGACAAGGGAGACCTCGAGCACATTGGCAAGTGCCGCCGGCTCCTTCGGCAACGGCACAAAATGACCACCAGCTGCGAGCCTCTGCACGAGTTCGTCGGGGTTCCTTGCATCGACAGGCCACGCGGCGCTTGGGCCGTTCTTGCGAAACACGGCCACGAGGTCGAGTTCATATCTCGCCACGGTGTCTCGCAGCCACTTCAATAGTTGGGTATCAGCTGCCATGTCTCACTAGGACTTCGACGGCGTCGACGACCGTCCTGCCGCTCACCGGCGAGCCATGCGATGCGGTCGGCGGCGTATTGGGCGCTCTCGTGCTCCCACACACGGATGACCGCCCACCCGGCTTCAACGAGCGTTACGTCGTTCGCCGGTCGCGAGCAGCGTTGCGGTCGAGCTTTGCCTGCTAGTACGGTGCATTTGTCCTGGGCGACGTGCCATGCTCAGGGCAGCGGTGCCAGAAGCATCCGTCAACGAACACTGCGATACGCGCCTTTGGGAACACCACATCAGCCCGGCACCGCAAGCCGGTCACGGGCGCATGGTGGACGCGATACCGCAATCCCCTACGGTGTAGCTCGGACCGTAGGGCCAGCTCCGGCCGGGTGTCGGAAGCGCGATTGCCCTGCATCGTGGCCTGGACTGCTAGCGACGATGGAGGCGGCGAGACGAGCACGTGTGCATTTATCTGACCAAGCAAGTCAGAAAGCCCAGAGAGTGTCGAATGCCTGTTCTGCAAGGTCAATCGTGCGAGCCTCGATCTCAGCCTTGGTCCATCGTTCACTGCGAAGGACGGAGTCGTCTACCCATACTCCCGAAGCCTTTGCAAGGATCTCCCTCTTGGCTGGGAACGCTTTGGTTCCAAGCTCACCGTTGAGTTTGAGGTCAACGCACAGGAGATTCCCTACCATGGCGACCAAGCTACTGTCCGTTGCTTTGCCCTGATTCGAGATATGCTCAAGGGTCATTACGTCAGGATCGGGTGGCGGTCCGATTCGCTCCGTGTGAAACCTGCGTAGGATATATGTGACGAGCCTCTTTTGCTGGCTGTAGAGTTCAGAGGCACGGAGATCCTGAAATCCGGCGATGAAGAGTTCGCGGCTCGGACGCTTTTCGCGGAGCTTGTCGATGAGAGAGTCTATCTTCTGAGAGCGGGCGTTTGAGTCTTTGGCGGCGGCGAGCTGACGGCCGTGGAGGGCATACATGGACGAGATACCGCCCGACGACGGCTGCGACGCAACTGCGGTAAAGGAGAAGTGAAAGTCCTCGATGGCCTTGACGGCCCGCTTCAGTGCAGCAAGCTTGATGTCGTCGCGTTCGTAGGCGCGCATCAACGACAGCAGCATTGGCAGGGGCTGGGTGACGCCAAACATCGCAAGTGCCTTCAGCGACTCCCGAACCGGCCGCTCCTCCTTCCTCCATTTCCGCAGAGGAGCATCCGGCTCGGAGATGGCTCGGTACAGCCGAGCGTCGCTGTCAAGGCTGTCGAGATAGCTTTGGGCTTGACCGGGCCCGATCTTTGAGCGAATGACACGGAACAGCTTTGCCTCCGAGACATAGCTATATTGCGAAAGCCACTGATGTAGGAGGAACTTGTTGACATTAATGTTTGCGCGGGACGACTTGAACAGAGTTAGAATCCGCTCAAATGCATCACGAGCGAGGTCAATATCGACATTTTCTTGCTTCAGATGTGACATTAAGCAAGTTCCTCACCAAGTCCGAGACACCGAGGTCCTTGCCTCGTGTATTGAGTGTCTCAAAAATAAAATATATCGTGTCCGACGGCTTGTCGATCACCGCGCGAGCACGTAGTCACTCATACCGGGGATCGTGAACCGCAGTTCTTCCCCTTCCACAGTTAGTGTCCCCGCTTTGATGAGGTCGTCCCGCACACTGGACAGCTGCTTGGGCGTGCGGCCAAGCTCATCGGCGACGGCTCGAGCGGTGGTGGGGCCCGCAGAGGTGGCGATGGCGGCCAGCGCCGCGAGGTAGCGCTGCTGCGTGGGGCTCGCCGCTGTCCAGCGTGCGGCGTAGAGGCCGCGCTCAAGCTCTCGGTGCGCGCGCGGAAGGGCCGCTTCGGCGGCGGTTAGGTCGATCCGATCCCGCTCGGCGGAGGATCGCCAAGCGTGATGACCGTAGAGCTGGACCGCATAGGGGTAACCGCCGGATGCCTTCGCCAGCAGTGTCGCCGCGTCTCCGTCCATCGGCCTTCCTGCGGACTCGGCGGGCAGGCGCAGGGCTCGGACTGCGTCCTGCTGCGTGAGTAGGCCAAGCTCATGCCAGGCCCCGCGCTCGAGATAGGTGACCGAGTGCTCGGGAGCGCGCATCAGTGGTAGGCCGGCGATCACGACCGCCACCGGCCAGCGCTCTCCCGTGCCCTCCTGCAGGAGCGCGGCGAGTGCTGCGAGCTCTCGACGCGAGGCGAGGTGCGCCTCGTCGAGAGTCAGCACGAAGCCGCTTTTACGGGCCACCGCAAGCTCGGCGAGCGCGGTGAGGGGTGGGCGCAGGGCGGGCGTGGCATCCTGCTGCCCCTCGGGGGCGCGCGCGAACTGGACCTCGCCGCCCACGCCCGGCACGCCTGCGCGCAAGGTCACCGACTGCGTTCGCAACCCGCGCTTGACTGGCGGTTGCTCGATCAACTCGTGCGCTCGCCTGATTGCGTCGACGAGGTCGTGGGTGAAGGGCGTTTCGGGCCTCATCTCAACATGTACCCGTGGCCAGCCATACCGCGCGCCCGCGATCGCGGCCGCTTCAGCGAGCAAGACTGTCTTTCCAACTCCGCGCGGGCCCGCCAGGAGAGTTGGCCTGGGTGTGCGACCGTCAAGGGCGGCTACCTCGATCGCTTCGTGCAGATCCTCGAGCACCGCCTCGCGTCCCGCGAGCTCCTTTGGAGGCTCATTGAAGCCTGGGCGATACGGGTTCTCCATGCGTGACACGTCACTCAGTCTAGCGTCGTCTAGCCCGTCTAGCTCTGTCTAGCCCGTCTAGCTTTGTCTAGCTAATCACGGGATCCTGTATTGTCGAGTTCGACGTAGCTGCATACAGAGAGCCAAAGGGAGCCGTGAATGGGATGAGCGCCAAGTGGACCACCGAGCAGATCCCCGACCAGACCGGGCGTACCGCGATCGTCACCGGGGCCAACAGTGGCCTTGGGCTGGTATGTGCCCGCGAGCTGGCGCGGCACGGGGCGAACGTGGTGCTCGCTTGTCGCAATGCCGAGAAGGGCGCGGCCGCGCTCGCGGAGATCGCTCGCGTGGCGCCCGACGCACAGGTGGAGCTCGCTTCGCTCGATCTCGGCAGCCTCGCCTCGGTGGAGGGGTTTGCCGAGCAGTTTCGCTCCACCCATGACGGCTTTGAGCTGCTACTCAACAACGCGGGGGTGATGGCCCCGCCGCGTCAGGTCACCGCCGATGGCTTCGAGCTGCAGCTCGGTACCAACCTGCTCGGCCACTTCGCGCTCACCGCGCGGCTGCTCGGTGCGCTGGAGGGGCGGCCCGACGCGCGCGTCGTGACGCTCTCAAGCATCGCTCACCGCACGGGGCGCATCAACTTCGACGACCTGCAGTCCGAGCGCCGCTACTCACGCTGGCGCGCCTACGGGCAGTCCAAGCTCGCCGACCTGATGTTCGCGCTGGAGCTCGACCGGCGGTTGCGTGCCGCCGGCTCGAGCGTCAAGAGCATCCCGGCCCACCCCGGCTATGCGGCGACTAATTTGCAGTCGGCCGCTGTGCCCACCGCCGATCGGTTGGTGATGGTGGTCACCAACGCGCTGCTCGCGCAGAGCGCCGACCAGGGGGCGCTGCCGCCGCTGTATGCCGCCACCGTGCCCGGGCTCGAGGGCGGGGTCTACATCGGGCCCGACGGGCTCGGCGAGCTTCGCGGCCATCCCCACCCGGTCTCGCCCAATCGCGCGGCGCGCGATGAGGCCGTCGCCGCGCGGCTGTGGGAGGTCTCTGAAGAGCTGACGGGGGTGGCCTTCGAGCTGCCCGCCGCGGTCGGCTGACGCTTCAGGCTCAGTCGGCCGTGTGCTCTTCGTCGGCTTCGCTCGACACCTCGCTCAGCGGTCCCTCGTCAGCGGCGTCGCGCATGATCCTTGCGGGGGTGTGCTCGTCGCCGTGGGAGGTGTGTTCGATCAGTTCCTGCTCCGCCTGCTCGAAGCCCTCCGACTCCCCGCCGCCGGCCTCATCCACCGCGCGGCGCTCTTCGCGGCGACGCTCCTCCAGGGACTCGATCGGGTCTGTCGGTGTCTGGTCGTCCGCCATGCGTCTACCATATCTGCTCCAGTGATCGCGAGCGGTGCGCTGGCGGTCCGTCCGGGTATGGATATGGTCTGGCGGCAGCGGCGCAACTCAGCATTTGATGAAGGGCGCTTGCGCGAGCGTGCTCTGCCACGAGCCATATGAGGCCGATACCGCCATGTAGTAGTCACGGGCCGGGCTCGACATCACGTAGCTTGATTCGGTGGCGGTCACGGTCTTTGCCATTTTGTAGGTTTCATTTTCAGCGCTCTTCC
>JBEKYV010000155.1:0-7691 GCA_049510515.1 Solirubrobacteraceae bacterium
CCCACGCTGCCGCTGGAGCTGGTCGCGCTCGCGCTGGTGGGGTGGGCCAGCATCTCGTTTATGGCGACCGGCAACTCCACGTTGCAGCTGAGCTCCGAGCCGACGATGCGCGGGCGGGTGATGTCGCTGTGGTTTGTCGCCTTCCAGGGCTCCACCCCGATCGGGGGGCCGATCGTCGGCTTGGTGATGGCGCAGCTCGGCGCCCGCGCAGGTCTCGGTTTGGGCGCGATCACATGCCTGGTCGCAGCCGCGATGGGCCTGCTGGTGCTGCGCCGGCTGCACCCCGACTACCGCCTACCGAGCCTGCGGGTGGGACGCGCGGCGCACCACAACACGGAGGCGGAGGTGAAGTAGAGCTCACCGCAAGCGGTGCGACACGGTGGTGAGGCGGGAGCGCACCGGCGCGGGGTGCTCGAGGCTCGAATGCAGCTCGCGCACCCGCTGCAGCGTCATGTCGGCCACGGCCTGCTGGGCCGAGCGCGTGCCGGCCGCCACGCGCTCGAAGCGCAGCGGCTCGCCGTAGCGCACCGTCACCTGCGGGAACTCCAGGCGCGTCCAGTTGCGCGCGCGCTCGGTGCCGTGGATCGCGACCGGCACGATCGGCGCGCCGCTCTCAAGCGCCAGGCGCCCGACCCCTGCCCGGGCGTGCTCGCTGATCTGCCCGCTGCGCGAGCGACCGCCCTCCGGGTAGATCACCACGACCCCACCGCGCTCGAGGATCGCCAGCGCGGTGGCGATCGAGCGCTCGTCGTGGCGTCCCCGCTGCACGGGGAAGGCGCCGCCGTGGCGCAGGATCCAGCTGAGCGGGCCGCTGAACAGCTGCGACTTGGCCATGAAGCTCACCCGCCGGCGCAGGAAGACGCCGCAGAAGAAGTGGTCCATCGCGGAGAAGTGGTTGGGGGCGACGATCGCCGGCCCCGAGCGGGGCACGTTGGGGGCATCCACGCAACGCGCGCGGTACACCACCAAACAGAGCGGCGTGAGCAGCAGGCGGGCGAGCGTGTACACCCAGTCGGGGCCGTGTGTGGAGGCGTGCTCGTAGTAGCGATCGAAGCGCTCCGGGGGGCGCTCGTCCACGTACACCTGCGGCTTCATACCGGACATACCTGTCTTCTCTACACGGGCACCCCGCGCGCGGTTACGCGGCGTCGGGAGCGCTCGGCGCGGCGGCACGCGAGCAGCAGGAGGACTAAGCCCACCGCCACCGGCACCGTGGCGGGCAGCTCATCGACGGTGAAGAACAGCAGGTCGAACGCCAGCGCCAGCGCCACCACCAGCGCCGCCGCGCGCAGCTGTTGCGTCCGTGCGGAGCGACCCTCGCGCGGTGGCGGCCAGCCGCGCGCGAGCAGGGCGCCGAGCAGACCCGCTACGAACAGATCTCCATACCCCATCGCCGCCGAGCCGAACGTCTCCGCCTGCAGTTTCGGCAGGCCCGCCGGGGGGTGCGCGGCGCCCAGCACTTCGTTGGGGTGCTGCAGCAGTTCGGATACCACCAGCGCGGTGTCGGCGCACGCCATCAGCACGATCCCCGCCGCCAGCCAGCGTGGCGGCGTGACCGCGGCCAGCAGGACGCCCAGCGCCACGCAGCTGAGCGCCGACAGCGCAAGCGCAGCCCCCTGTCCCGCCAGCCCGCCGCGGTCGGCCCACGCCAGCGCGAACAGCGCCGGTGCCAGCAGCGCGAGCACCGGGCGCGCGCCGCGGCCCCACCACCCGAGCGCCAGCGCCGCGAGGATCGGCACCGCCACCACCGCGAGGTAGGTGAGGCTCAGCGCGCTGGCCTGCTCCGCCTCGCGCGCGACGAACACGAACACGATCACCGAGAGCGGCGGGATCGCGGACCACAGGCGGCTGCTGCGACGTTCCACCCAAGGGATCGAGATCGTGGCCGGGAATGCGACCAGCGCGCCCTGGGTGGCGGAGAGCACCCCGATCGACAGCCAGAAGGGCAGCATCGACTCAACATAGGGCCTCGCCTGAACCCGAGTCGGGGTTGGTGGTGCGGATACAGCCCCCTCCCCCTCCTCCCCCCTCCGTTTTGAACCGCGCGCCGGTTAGCCCCCGAGCTGCACGGTCTTCACCACCAGCAATGCGACCGCGACCACGAGGTAGCCGCGCAGCAGCAGCATCGCCGCGCGGCGGCCGGGCGACCACACCGGCCGCTCCAGCAGCGCCAGCGGCGGCATCGTCCAGGCGTGGCGGCGCTCCTTCGACAGCGCCGCCGCCTCCTCGGCAGCGCCGGGTTGCGCCGCCCCTCGACGGCGCAGCAGCACGTACCCCCCCATCGCCGCAAGCGCCACGCCCAGCGCGAGCGAGAGGCCGATGAAGAGATGGGTAACGTTCACGTCCGGGAAGGCGGTGGAGGCGACCAGCACCAGCGAGAGCTCCACCAGCACGCCGATGATCACCGCGGCCAGCGCGTTCAGCCACGGGGCGTTGACCCACGGGCCCAGCACCGCGCGGTCGTTGCAGAGCAGCAGCAGGAACACCGTGGCGCTCGGCAGCAGCACCCCCGCGAGCGCCTGCACAGAGGTCGTGATCAACCCCAACGGCGCGCCCGGCAGCAGCACGATCCCCGCCGCCGCGCACACCATCAAGGCGAACGTGGCGTAGAACATCTTCGCGTCGCGGATACCGCGGTGCAGCGAGTGGGAGGCGCCGAACACGTCGCCGAAGGCGTAGGAGGTCGCGAGCGTCACCGCCGCGGCACCGATCAGCGAGGCGTTGAGCAGCACGATCGCAAAGCACGCCCCCGCGGCCGGGCCGACGTAGGTGCGCAACGCCGTGGCCACCGTGCCCGCGTTGCCGAAGTGCCCGGCCGCCGGCGTGCCCGCGAACGCAAACGCCGCGATCGAGATGATCGCCCCCGCGCCGATCACCACCACGAACGCCCCGATCACCGTGTCGGCACGCTCATAGTTGATCCAGCGCGGCGTGATCCGCTTGTCGATGATGTTGGACTGCTGGAAGAACAGCTGCCATGGGGCCACGGTGGTGCCGACAATCGCGATGATCAACAGCACCGCCGTCGAGGAGGCACCGCCGGCGATCGAGGGCGTCACCGTGTCGTGGGCGATCGTGGCGAAGTCGGGGTGCACCAGCACCAGCAGCGGGATCACCAGGAAGTTGGCGACCACGAACACGTACATGAAGCGCTCCCAACTGCGGAAGCTGCCCGTCGCGGTGATCGCCACCAACGTCAGGGCGGCGGCCGGCACGGCGACGAACTTGCTCACGCCGAAGTACCCCAGCGCAAGGCTGACGCCGATGAACTCCGTCACGATCGTCAGGAAGTTGAGGATGAACAGGTCTCCGACCGAGAACCAGCCCCAGAAGCGCCCGAAGCGCTCGTTGATCAGCCGCGCGTGGCCCACGCCGGTGACGGCGCCAAGGCGGATAACCATCTCCTGGTTGACGATCAGCACGGGGATCAGCAGGATCAGCACCCACAGCAGCGAGGTGCCGTAGTTCTGCCCGGCCTGCGCGTAGGTGGAGACACCGCCCGCGTCGTTGTCGCCCACCATCACGATCAGCCCCGGCCCCATGATCGCCAGCAGCGCCATCGCGCGCGAGCGCCAGCCGTGGCGGGCGCCGGTGTCGCCCATCCGGATCGTGCCGAGCGCCCCGCGGATGTCGCCGATGTGGGCCTCGTCGAGGACCGGCGGCACGCCCCCCTCGGGCGCGGGCATCTGGGGCTGCGGGGGCAGCTGCGTCTCGTCCAGCGTCGTCGGGTTGTCGGCCATCTTGATCACCTCCTTTGGGCGGGCATGCGGGACACGTCAAAGCGACGCGCGTCACGCAAACCCTGCCCCGGGAGGACGGCTCTCAACCCAGCAGCTACGGGCCCGACGTACGCGCGAGCGGCTGGGTACTTCGCGGCTGTTCTCGATCCATCCCAGCCTCCTTTCCGCGCGTGATGGTCTGGCCCGTTCGGGGCTCAGGGTAGCACCGTCGTCGCGGGACACGATGTCCCGCGCCCGTGTCCTCGGGGCTCCCGACACCTGCGCGGATGCGACCCAACCCCACACCCCGAGCATCCACGCTCCGGCCCGGCGGCGCCGCGCGAGGAACGACTCAGTCGCTCACGAGCCCGAAGCGCCGCCGCCAGCCCACGGGCAGCGTCTGCTCCAGCACGTCGTCCACCGTGATGACCCCCACCACCCGCTGGACCTCATCCACGACGGGGAGCGACGCGAGGTTGTAGTCGGTCATCGTCCTCGCCACCTCCGGCAGGTCGGCGTCGGTCGGCACCGACTCGGGCTCGTGCTCGGCGACCTCCGCCAGCGCCATCGCGGCCTCGGCGCGCAGCAGCGCCACGATCGCTGCCGAGCCGACCAGCGCACCCGCATCGTCATGCAGATAAACCGTCGTCAGCATCCCCGGCGCGATCGTGGAGCGGCGCACCGCGTCGAGCGCGTCCCCAACCGCGGCGTGCTCGGCGAGCGCGATGAAGTCCGGGCTCATCATGCCGCCAGCCGTGGAGGGGTTGTAGCCGAGCAGCGTTTCGATCCGGCGGCGGCCGGCGAGCGGTAGCAGCTCGAGGATCCGCCCGCGGCGATCCTGGTCGATCTCGCCGATCAGGTCGGCTGCGTCGTCGGGTGCCATCCGCGCCACAACCGCCGCCACCTGCGCGTCGGGGCGCTCGGCGATGAACTCGAGCTGGTGGTGCTCGTCGAGCTCCTCGAAGACGTCGGCCTCCAGCTCCCGGTCCTGGCCGACCGCCTCGATCAGCTCCTCCCC
Source organism: Solirubrobacteraceae bacterium (assembly GCA_049510515.1). Classification (GTDB taxonomy): domain Bacteria; phylum Actinomycetota; class Thermoleophilia; order Solirubrobacterales; family Solirubrobacteraceae; genus Palsa-744. The sequence goes on from JBEKYV010000155.1 coordinate 4,738, forward strand.
CTCCTCGTGCGAGGCGGCCTCCACGAGGTCGGCGATCTCGGCCGGGTGCAGGTTGGCGAGCCGGTGGGAGAAGCGCAGGCGCGCGGTGGGCACGTGGCCGACGAACGGCTCCATGTCGGTCCAATCGAGGAACGGCCGGTCGCCCACCAGCCGCCGCAGCGAGCGCGGCAGTGAGCGGCGCAGCTGCGCGCGGAAGGAGGGGTCCACGCCGACGACCCGCCACCAGCTCTCGATGCACGCCAGCTCGATCTCGTGCGCGCTGACGAGGCGGGGCGGGTCGGCCTCGACGTTGACCAGCTTGCGCCCCAGCACGTCCTGGCGCAGCAGCACCTCGCCTTCGCGGCGCTCGAATTTCCCGAGGTTGAGTTTCTGGCCCGCCAGCCGCGCCGCGCCCGCCTCCAGGGCGGCGATCTTGTCGATCGGCACGAACAGCTCACGGCCGCCGATCCGCGCCTTGAGCCCCGTCACCGGCGGATAGCCGCCGTCGGCGAGGCGCACGATCACGTCCTCCACCCTCCCCAACCGCTCTCCCGTGCGGTCGAGCAGTGGACTGTGCAGCAGCGTCGATAGGTGCATCACTTGCTCGGGCAATGCTCCCGGTAGGTTAGGGCATCCGGCGGCAGTTCCCAGGCTCGCGACCTCGCCGCCCGCGCGGCCGTGCTCATGGGTGTGGGGTTGGGTCGCGTCCGCGCAGCTCGCCGCATGTTCGACGCGGGGTGGGGGCGGGACCTCCGTGTCCCGCCACGGCGCTCGCCGTCCACCCCCATCGCTCCCCCATCGTCCACCCCATCGCTCTCTCGCCGTCCACCCCGTAGCTCACACTGCTCTTGCACGTTCTTTAGGTGCGCTTGCAGCCTTTCTTCGCACCCTCTTATGGCCTCGACACAAGATCAGACAATGCGTCCACGCGCACCCCGGCCCTGGCCGACCTACCTGCTGGCCGCGCTCTGCGTGGGGGCGATCGTCGCCGCCGTGCTTGTCGTCGGGCCCTCCTCCGGCACCGCGAGCGCGACCGGGCGCACGATCACCGTCGGCGAGGGCGTCGTCCAATCCACCGTCTCCGGCAGCGGCAACATCCAGGCCGCGACTCAGCTCGACCTTGGCTTCAAGACCGCCGGCGTGGTCACCGAGATCTACGTCCACCAGGGCCAGCTCGTCACCGAGGGGCAACTGCTCGCCGAATTGAACCCCGACAGCGCGGAAGTCACGCTGGAACAGGCCCGGGCCTCGCTGCAGGCCGCCGAAGCGAGTCTCGTGCAGGAGGAAGAAACCAACGGCGAAGGCTCCTCCGGCGCAGGCTCGTCGGGCACGGGCTCAAGCCACGCCACCGCGTCGGCGGCCTCCGTCGATGACGTCTCCTACACCACCCCCACCACTTCGGGGCAAGCGCGCGCCGCACCACCCGATCCCACCCACATCGCGCCCGCCACCACACACAAGCCCGCACACACCACCGGCGAAGAATCGAGCGCCACCACCACGCCCAAAGAAAGCACCACGACACCCAAAGCCACGCTCAGCCCCGCGCTGCGCGAAGCCAACATCGCCTCCGCACGGGCCGCCGTGAAGAGCGACCGCCTGACGGTGCAGAGCGCCGAACAGGCGCTCTCGGACACGAAGCTGTTCGCCCCCACCACCGGCACGATCGTCTCGCTGGCGGGCGAGGTGGGCGAAGCCGTCTCTGCCAGCGGCACCACCAAGGCCTCCTCCAGTTCGTCGGGGTCGGGCTCCTCCGGCTCCGGGGCGAGCGCCTCGGCCGCCTCGGCGTTCGGGGCCTCCTCCGCGGCAACGGGCGCCTCGGGGTCGGGGTCGTCGGGGTCCGGCTCCAGCTCCTCCAGCTCGTTCGCCGTGCTCAGCGATCTCTCCTCGATGCAGCTCGTCGTGCCGCTCAGCGAGTCCGAAGTCGTCAACGTGCGCGACGGCCAGCCCGCCACCGTCACGATCGAAGCGCTCGAAGGGCTGAAGCTCGCCGCGCACGTGGTGAGCGTCGCCACGCTCCCGACCTCCTCCAGCGGCGTCGTCAGCTACGACGTCACCTTCCAGCTCGACCAGCTCGAACACGGGCTGAAACCGGGGATGAGCGCCACCGCGGAAGTCGTCGTCAAGCAGGCCGAAGGGGTCAACGTCCCCACCTCCGCTATCACTGCGGACACCGTCACCGTCGTCCACAACGGCACCCAAACCCGCCGACGGGTCATTACGGGGCTGGCCGGTAACAGCTCCACGATCGTCCTCTCCGGACTATCCGTCGGCGAGGAGATCATCCTGCCCGTCGCCCGCAGCTCCTCCACCACCTCCAGCCTCCTGTCGCGGCTGGGCGGCGGCAAGGGAGCGCTCGGCGGCGGCGCCGGCGGTATCGGCGCCGCCGGCGCCGCGGCGCTATTCGGCGGCGCGGGCGGCGGTGGAGGCGGCTTCCGAGGCGGCTGATGCGGCCCACCCGTCACCCCGTAATAGACGTTCGCGACGTCAGCAAGACCTACGCGATCGGCGTGATCCGCGTGCCGGCGCTGCGCGGCGTTTCGCTGCGTATCGAACGTGGCGACTTCGTCGCGATCATGGGCAGCTCGGGCAGCGGCAAGAGCACGCTGATGAACATCCTTGGCTGCCTCGACATCCCCACCGCCGGGCGCTACCTGATTGACGGCACCGACGCGCACGACCTCGACGAGGACGAACTCTCGGACCTGCGCAACCGCAAGCTCGGGTTCGTCTTCCAGTCCTTCAACCTCGTCGCGCGCACCCCAGCGCTCGCCAACGTCGAGTTGCCGCTCGCCTACGCCGGCCTGCCCCGGGCAGAGCGCCGTCGCCGCGCCGAACGGGCGCTGGCCTCCGTGGGCATGGCAAATCGCCTGCACCACCTCCCCTCCGAGCTCTCCGGCGGTCAACAGCAGCGCGTGGCGGTCGCACGCGCGATCGTCACCAACCCCTCGCTGATCCTCGCCGACGAGCCGACC
>JBEKYV010000156.1:0-7683 GCA_049510515.1 Solirubrobacteraceae bacterium
GGCCTGCGCGCGGCGGGCGGCCTCGCGGTGGGGGACTTTGCGCAGCAGCAGCGGTATCGCCACGTTCTCGCGCGCGGTGAGCCCGGCGACGAGCTTGAAGCTCTGAAAGACAAACCCCAGCTGCGTGCGGCGGTAAGCGAGCATTTCCTGCCTCGACATCGCTCCGAGGTCGCGGTCGTCGAAGCGCACGTGGCCGCTATCGGCGCGCAGCAGGCCGGCGGCGAGCAGTAGCAGCGTCGACTTCCCCGAGCCGGAGGGTCCGAAGATTGCGACCAGCTCGCCGCGGCTGACCGTCATGCTCACGTCGGCCACCGCGTGCACGACGCCGCCGGGACTGACGTAATCCTTACGCGCCTGCTGCAGCTCGAGCCAAGGGGCCGCGCGTGATTGATCGGGCGACGAGCGCAACGCCGCCTTCAACGATCTCTACGACGTGTTCCGACCTGTGCGAGGCGCCACGGGTTGACAGGACGGCGGTGCATCGTCTGCGACTCTATAACAAGCTGGCGATCTGCGATCTGGGCGACTCGACAAAGTACTACTAATTGTTCGTGGTGCTGCCTTCGTGCAGGCCGTCGGGCTTTTCTTCGAACTGCCGCAAAGTGTTGATGAAATGATGAGGCAGCAGCGAGACGCCGATCTGGACGACGACGAGCACCAGGATCGCCAGTGCGACCCACACGATCCATTTGCGTCTTGCGAGCAGCGCGCGTAGCGATTGCCATGCGCTCGACACTTGCTGGCTCATCTGTCAGCCACCGGCGCCAGCTCGCAGCACGGCGATATCCATGCGCTCGACACCCGCCGGCTCACCTTCACCGGCTCCCGGTGGCCAGCTCCGGCCGCGTCAGGGCCCGCACGAAGTCCTCCAGCTGCGAGGTGGTCCAGCACTCGAACGCCGTGCAGTGCTCCTCGTAGGCGGCGATCACCGAGTCGCCGTAGTTCCAGTACAGGCGCGGCTCGGGGTTCAGCCAGAAGGTGCGCCCGGCCCGCGCGGCGATCGTCGCGAAGGCGTCTGCCCGCGGCGGGCGGCCGTTGGTGCGGGCGTCGCCGAGCACGATCACCGTGGCGCGGGGGTTGAGGTCGTCGCCGATCTGCTCCAACAGCTCCGACCAGACGCGGCCGTAGTCGGTGTAGCCGGAGATGTCGGCGACCCCTGCGTCGGAGGCGATCCGCTCGTTGACCGCCTTGAAGTCGCGCTCGCGTTCGAAGATGTCGGTCACCTCGGAGATCCGCTCGATGAACACGAACGAGCGCATCTTGCGGAAGGAGTCGTGCAGGGCGTGCAGCACGGAGAGGAAGAACACCGAGGCGGAGGTGACGCTGGTGGAGACGTCGCACAGCACGTACACCTCCGGCCGGCGCGGCCGGCGCGGGCGGTACTTGAGCACGACCGGCACGCCGCCGGTCTGCAGCGAGGCGCGCATCGTGCGGCGCACGTCCACGTGGGCGTGGTGGCGGTGGCCGCGGGTCTGGTGGCCCTGGGTGGCCAGGCGGCGGCGCAGCTGCGCCACCACGCGGTGCACCGCGGCGAGGTCGGCCAGCGGGCCGGAGGGCAGCGCGCGGTCAAGCTCGCCCAGCGGGCGTGCGGGGGGGAGGGTGCCCGTGCGCTGCACCTGCGCGCGCTCCAGCTCCCGGCGCAGCATCGCCTCGAAGCGGCGCAGCGCTGTGCGCGGCAGGCCCTCGCGGCGGGGGTCCTCCTCGGGCAGCTCCGGCTGGGGCTCGGTGCGCAAGCCGAGGGCGCGGCGGATGCGCTGCACGTCTACGCCGATCACGCCCGAGCCGCCATCGCGGCGGGCCAGCGCGGCGATCGCCATCCGCGCGAGGTCGCGCATCGTGCCGTCGTCGCCGTCGCGCAGGGCGGCCGCGATCTGGCGGCGCAGCGCGTCGAGTTGCATCTCCGAGAGCTCTTCGAGGTCGAGCGCGTCGTCGTCGCTGTCGCGCGGCTGGTGGGCGGAGTCCTCACGCACCCCCTCGCGCACGGCGGCCAGCTCGACGGCGCGGAAGAAGAAGCGCTCGAACACCAGCTCGAAGACCCGCCGGTCTTCCTGGCTCTTGGCGAGCGTGGCCGCCAGCGCCTCGCGGAAGTCCCGCTGGGAGGTCCACTCGATCTCGCGCAGCACCGCGAAGGCGTCGAGCAGCTCGGAGGTGCCAACGGCCACGCCCTCGGCGCGCAACTCCTCGCCCAGCTCCAGCAGGCGCGCGGCGATGCCGTCAGACGGCATCGGCGGTTGCGCCCAGCTTCAGACCAACCCGCTCTGCCACCAGGTCCATGTCGGTGCGGTGCTTGACGATCACCGACATCGTCTCCATGAACGTGGCGGAGTCGATGTCGTGCGCGCCGAGCAGCAGCAGCGCCCGCGCCCAGTCGATCGACTCGGCGATCGACGGCGGCTTCTTGAGGTCGAGCTCGCGCACCATCCCGACCACCTCGACCAGCCGGCGGGCGATCGTCTCGGAGAGCTCCGGCGTGTGCAGGCGCACGATCGCCAGCTCGTGCTCGAGGCAGGGGTAGTCCAGCCACAGGTAGAGGCAGCGGCGCTTCAGAGCCTCGGTGAGCTCGCGCGAGTTGTTGGATGTCAGCAGCACCACCGGGTGCGTGCGCGACTCCACGCGGCCGAGCTCGGGGATCGAGATCTGGAAGTCGGAGAGCACCTCCAGCAGCATCGCCTCGAACTCCTGGTCGGTCTTGTCGATCTCGTCGATCAGCAGGACGACCGGCTGCTCGGAGGCGATCGCCGTCATCAGCGGCCGTGCGAGCAGGAACTCCTCGCCGAAGATGTCCTCCTGCACCTCGCTCCAGCCGGCGTCGCCGCCCTGCGCCTGGATGCGCAAAAGCTGCTTGCGGTAGTTCCACTCGTACAGCGCCTTCGCCTCGTCGAGCCCCTCGTAGCACTGCAGCCGCACGAGCTCGCGGCCGAGGTAGTGCGCGAGGGCCTTCGCCAGCTCGGTCTTGCCGACGCCGGCGGGGCCCTCGACCAGCACCGGCTTGCCCAGCCGCGTGGCCAGATAGGCCACCAGCGCGGTGGACTCTGCCGGCAGGTATCCGACCGCGGTCAGGCCCTCCGCAACCTCGGCGGCCGACGTGGGGGCTGGGGGGGAGGCGGGCATTGTCATCGCAATGGTAGGTCGGGCTGGTCTTCGAAAGAGAGCTGGTCTTCGCTGGGTGCTGGAGGGTAGCGACTGCGCGGCTTCGCGGGAACCGGTGTCTTACGGGGCACGATGACAGTCGGCTCCTGCTCGAGTGGGCGCGGCGGCCGCTCGCGCGGTGGCCGGTCGCGGCGCAGCAGCGGAGGCTCGGGCCGCTGCCCGGCACGCATCCTTGAGCCGGCAAGGGCGAGCAGGCCGGCAGCGGCGAGCGCGAAGAAGATCCCCCACTGGATGCCGACGTTGGCGGCGACCCCGTGCTGGGTGATCCCCGGCTTGTCGAACAGCCGCAGGATCAGCAGCAGCGCGCTCCACAGGCCGGCGGCGAGCACGACCGTGCCGTCGCCGCCCGGCAACTGGAAGCGGCGTCCGTCCGCGCGCATGTACAGCAGGACCAGCACCGCGACCGCCACCAAAAGCACGGCGGCCTCGACGAACGAGAAGACCTGGAAGGCGTTCAGGTTGCGGCTGATGAGCGGCTGGCTCTTGGCGGCGGTGACCACTGCGTTCTGCTGGTACCACGGCAGGAACATCGACACGAACAGCGCGATCGCGGCGATCGCCGCCAGGCGCCGATCGCGATCGAGGGAGCCCCAGGCGTGCGCGATGCCTGAGCCAGCGGGGCGGCTCTGGTGTGCGGGGTCCGGGTCTCCCGCGCTGCCACGGATGCGCGCTTCGCTGGGCACACACCGATTGTACGGAGGCTCTCAGCGGTGCCTCGGGAGGCTCTCAGCGGCGCCTCCGCGCTCGGCGGCGCCTGGAGCGGCGGCCCGAGGGCGTTAGTGGCGCTTGGCGGGGGCGCCCAGCGCGATCGTGCCACTCGCGCTTGAGGTGTTGCCAGCGAGGTCCACGGCGCTGATGCTCACCGAGTAGCTGCCGGGCTTCCTCGGGGTGACCCACAGCAGCCGCGGCTTGCCGCCTTCGACGAACGCGCTGTTGGTTGCTACCACGCGTCCGCCCTGGCGGATCGTGAGGCTGATGGTGGCGACCTTCGACAGCGAGATTTGCACGCCGCCGCGCACTCCCTCAGGCAGTCTGCGCGTGAGCAGCGCGATCGCCGGCGGCGTGTGCAGGTCGGTGGTGAAGCGCTGCGAAGTGGTGCAGTAGATCTGATCGCCGGGGATTGCCGCACTCGCCTGCACCGCCGAGGCGGTGGCGCCTCCCGAAGCCGTGCCCGCCCCTGGAGCGGTGGCGCCCCCGGAGGTGGTGGACGTGGGTGAGCTGGGCGCGGCCGGGGCGGGAGTCGCCGGTTTGGTCGTCGGCGCCAACGCCGGCTCGCCTTCGGAGGTGCGCTCGCAGAGGCTCACCAGGAATTCGGTGAGCAGCTCGTGATAGTTGAGGTTGGATTCGGTGTACTGGTCGTACTTCGACCAGGCGCCGGTGTCGTAGGAGGGTGTGATCGCGCGCGCCTCGGCGTCGCCCGCTTCGAACAGCTGGCGCCCGAGTGGATCGCCGGTGAGCTTGGCGTATTCGTAGAGCCCGTTGAGCGCCTGGATGAAGCCGTTGAGGATCCTGTCGGTGGGGGCATAGGTGTACTCCGCGTAGAGTGTGCCTGCCGGCCGCGCCACCCGCACCCCCGATGGCGGCGGCGTCTGGAAGATGCCGAGCGCCTGTTTGGCTGCCGCCAGGAAGGCCGGTTCTTTCAGGCGCACGTATGCGCGGGAGAGCGCCTGCAGCGCGGTGCCCTGCGAGAGCCCGCTCGTCCACGGCGGCGAGCCGCCGTCGAAGCGGAAGAGGTACTCCCACGCGATACCGCCGGCGCGCTGCGTGGCGAGCGCGATCGCTTCTTCGAGGACTTCGCGCAGCTGCGTGTTGTCGTGCCCGTCGTCGTAGTAGCCGTTGGCCTCGCCGAAGGTCGCCAGCCACTGGATCTCGATCCCCTGCCCGGGGTAGTACTCCCACACCAGGTGGCTGCCCGGCACGGTGACGTGCTGGTCGGCGCCCGGCAGCGGTTGGTGGCTCCACCACTGGGTGTTGGTTTCGAGTGTCACCATCACCGCCGGCAGCCGCGAGGCGATCAGCTGCCCGGAGGCGGCGATCTGCTGCACGTTGGCGACCACGCTTTCCAGTTCGGCGCGGCGCGTGCCGCTCAGGTGCTTGACGGCGGAGAGGGCGGCGGCGTACGTCGCGGAGTCTTCGCCGTACGCTTCGGCGCTGAGCGCGCCGCTGCGGTCGAGGCTCTGCAGCGCGCCGTACACCGTGGGGCCTCGGGCTTGCGCGTAGGCGGGGAGGGCGATCGATGCGAGTGTGAGCCCGCACACCAGCAGGCCACGCGCCAACGCGCCAGGCGTCTGCGAAAGCATCGGGGGGATGCTACGCACGCAACGCGCCAGGTGCGCAGCTTGCGTTGCAGGCGTCAGGGACTGAGCTCGGAGAGCGTGCGCTGCACCTCGGCCTCGACGTCGAGCGTCTCGAGGCCCTGGCGCTCGCGGCGTTCGTTGCGGGCGCGCACCAGCTGGCGAACCTCCTCGGCGAGCGCGGCGTCGTGCGAGGTGGTTTGGCCGGCGCCATCGATCCGGGCCACCTCCGCGTCGATGTCGAGCGGAGCGCGGCCCTGGCGCACGAGCCGATCGCTGCGGGCGGTGAGCATCTGACGGATCTCGACCTCGCGCTCGCCGGGGTCGAGTGGCGCGGCCACGGCGGGCGACATCGGCGAGGATTCTTCGCCCGGCCCCGCGAAGCCTTCGCCGGTGAGCAGCCCGTTCTCGCCGATCTGGTCGTGGAGGTTGCGGCGGGTGAACATCGAGAGCACCCCGGCCAGCACGAACAGGCCGACAGCGGCGAACATCACATCGGGGAAGAGTGCCTGCATTGTGGAATTGTGGCGCACTCGCGCCCGCTCCGCTACCCTCCCTCAAGTCAGCGTTGACTGACCAGTCAATCTACGTCGCGCGGCGAACGGATCGCCCACCCGGGAGGCCCGCCCCGCGCCAGCCCGAGGAGCCACAGAGAACATGGTTGATTTCACGCTCACCGACGAGCAGAAGAACCTGCGCGAGCTGGCGCACGACTTCGCCGAGAAGGAGATCCGCCCAGTCGCCTGGGAGTACGACAAGGAGGGCACCTGGCCGCAGGAGATCCTGCAGAAGGCGTGGGAGGTGGGGCTGATGAACACCCACGTCCCCGAGGAGTACGGCGGCCCCGGCCTCGGCTACCTCGACGGCTGCCTGATCGAGGAGGAGCTCTCGTGGGGCTGCTCGGGGATCCAGACGACGCTCGGCTGCAACGGCCTGGCGACCGCGCCGATCGTGCTGGGCGGCTCGGAGGAGATCAAGAAAAAGTACCTCGGCGCGGCCACCGAGGAGCTCAAGCTGGTGTCGTTCTGCCTGACCGAGCCCGACGCCGGCAGCGACGTGTCGGGGATGCGCACGAGCGCCGTCAAACAGGGCGACAAGTACGTGCTGAACGGCTCGAAGTGCTTCATCACCAACGGCGGGTACGCCGACTACTACACGGTGTACGCGAAGACCGACAAGGAGGCCGGCCACCGCGGCATCTCCGCGTTCGTCGTCGAGCGCGAGTGGGGCGTGGTCGTCGACAAGAAGGAGGATAAGCTGGGCCAGCGCGCCTCCAACACCGCGACGATCAGCTTCAACGACGTGGAGGTCCCCGCCGAGAACCTGCTGGGCGAGGAGAACCACGGCTTCAAGCTGGCGATGATGACGCTCGACCGCACCCGTCCCGGCGTGGCGGCGATGGCGACCGGGATCGCGCGCGCGGCCCTCGAGTTCGCGATCGAGTACTCCAAGGAACGTGTCCAGTTTGGCGTGCCGATCGCGATGCACCAGGGCGTGCAGTTCATGATCGCGGACATGGCCACCGACGTCGAGGCGGCGCGCCTGCTGACGTGGAAGTCGGCGTCGATGCTGGACAACGGCGAACGCAACACGCTCGTCTCCTCACACGCCAAGCGCTTCGCCGCGGACGCCGCGATGAAGGTCGCCACCGACGCCGTGCAGATCTACGGCGGGTATGGCTTCATCAAGGACTACCCGGTGGAGAAGCTGTTCCGCGACGCGAAGATCATGCAGCTGTACGAGGGCACCTCCCAGATCCAGCGCCTGGTCATCGCCCGCGAGACACTGCTGCCGCGCAGGGTCGAGGCGGCGGAGACGGTCGCGGCGTAGCGAGAGGGCGATCAGTTGGGGGTCGTCCGCGCGCCGCGCCGCAGAGGCCAACGGGCTCGGGGGCGGGGCTTCCGTGCCCCGCCACCGGCCCCTCAGCGGATGAACAGAGGCTGGCTGTAGTTGGAGCGCTGCGCCCCGTTGGTGACCTTCACGAACACGCGGTAGAGCCCATGCCGCTTGACGCGGATCACGCGGCTGAAGCGCGAGCTGGTCGCATTGTTGTGATGCAGCACGGTGCCGGCCACCAGCACTTCGCGCCCGCCGACGACGTGCATGATCCCGACTTCCATGCCATCGATCGCGGGGCTCACGGTGCCGTAGATGCGCGCGTGGTGGCGCCGGTGCGTGCGCCCCACATGGGCTTCCACCTTCACCGCGACTTCCTCGGTTGCGACCGTGCTCACCACGA
>JBEKYV010000157.1:0-7605 GCA_049510515.1 Solirubrobacteraceae bacterium
GTTCTTCGACCGCGCCACTGGACTGCACCCGACGGCCACCGGGCGCACACCGTTTGCCGCATGGTGGTAGCAACGCGCCGCGCCTACTGCTGAGATGGCTTCCCATCTATAGCCCGCCGTGGCGTCGTTTGAGCGGCATCGTCCCATCTAAAGCCTCATTTTATGAGGGATTTTGGGTCTGCCTCACGTGAATGAGACGCCCACCGTCACACATGGGTGAGATTGGCCTGTCCACATCAGTGAGACGCCGCAGCGATGAGATAAGGTCCGACCGTCGCGAAACGGCTGACGGTCCTCATCGTGGCGGGCATATTCAACTGCGACACAACTCGTTGTCGGGCCTTCGCGTCAGGACCTGATAGACGGCCGTTTCGCCCGTCTCGAAGCCGCGCCGCGCGGCGCGGAGATACAGCCGCCAGACGCGTGTCCGCTGCTCGCCCGCCAGCCCCGTGGCCGCGTCCAGGCGCTCGTCCAGCCGCTGGCTCCAATGACGCAGCGTGACCGCGTAGTCCTCCCTGAACTCCTCCACGTGCTGGCTCTCGAAGCCGGCGCGCTCGAGCGCAAGCTGGATACGTGACAGAGGCAGGGGCTCACCATCGGGGAAGACGTAGCGAGTGGAGAAGATGTCATCGAGCGGTTTGTGCTCGGGGTCGAGGGCCGCGATTGCGTGGTTGAGCACCAGCCCCCCGGGACGCAACAGCGCGTATAGAGATCGCGCGTAGAGGTCGATCTGGCGCTCGCCGACGTGCTCGGCCATGCCGATGCTCGCGATCGCGTCGAAGGACGTGTGCGGCAGCTGGCGGTAGTCCGCTACGCGGATGTCCACCCGATCCTCGACCCCGGCTTCGGCCACCCGCTTGCGTGCGAGCTCGGCCTGCGGCGGTGAGAGCGTGACGCCGGTGACGCTCACGCCATAGTGCCGGGCCGCGTGGATCGCGAAGCTGCCCCACCCGCAGCCGACGTCGAGCACGCGCATCCCGCTCGCCAGCCCGAGCTTGCCGGCCACCAGCTCGAGTTTCGTGTGCTGGGCCTCCGCGAGCGTCTGAGCGCCGCGCGAGAAGATCGCGCAGCTGTAGGTCATCGACTCGTCCAGGAACAGAGCGAAGAAGTCGTTGCCAACGTCGTAGTGGTAGCGGACCGCCGCCGCGTCGCGCTCGATGCTGTGAAGGCGTCCACGGAGGATCAACTCGAGAGCCGGACGATGCGGGAAGCCACCGGGCGCTGCCGCGGCCACGATGGCCAAGCCCAGACGTACACGCTGGGCGCGGCTCAGCGCCGGCGGCTCCCACTCGTCTACCACGGTGAGCGCCGCGTCGAGATCGTCCACGGCCAGCGAGCCATTGGTGTAGGCACGACCGAGACCCAGCGATCCGGGAGCCCGAAGGAAGTGCGCGAGGGCCGAGGGTGCTCGCACGCGGAACGTCGGCGTATTGGGAGCAGTCGCCTCGACGACCCCGCCGTCCCAGAAGCGCACATGGAATGGCCGTGAGGGGAACAGACCTCGAAGCTCTCGGCAGAGGGGGTCGCTTGCTTGAATCAGTGCCATGGGGACCTGCATAGCACACGAGCCGGCTTCGTATCCATACCTGGCGGGCCGCGGCTAGAGTGCGCACTTATGGCGCCGGCCTGTCGATTTCGCGCCTCGCCGTTCGTCTTAACGCAGACCGCACACACCGGGTCAACATTGACCCACGACTTCAGTTGACCTACGACTTCAGGAGTGACCATGACCGGCTCTTCCACCCAGGGAATCAAGATCGTGCTGCATCCCGTGTCCGACTTGGAGGCGGCCAAGGCCCTGTACACCGCCCTGCTGGGCTTCGCGCCGCAGGCCGACTCCTCCTACTACGTCGGCTTCGACACCGAGGGCCAGCACATCGGGCTGGTGCCGAAGGGTGGGCCGCAGGAGATGGCTTCGCCGGTGGCCTACTGGCAGGTGGCGGACATCGAGGCGAAGCTCGCCGAGGTGACCGCCGCGGGTGCCACCGTGAAGGAGCCTGCGCACGGGGTCGGCCCCGGCCGTACCGTAGCCACCTTCACCGACCCCGACGGCAACGTCCTCGGGCTGGTTCAGGACAGCTGAGCGGCCCCGCCCTGAGGATGGAGGCACGATAAGGACATGGCCACGACGACGAAGACGCGCGCGCCCACTTCGCACGACGCGGACAGCCACGATCTGATTCGCGTGCACGGCGCGCGCGTCAACAACCTCAAGGACGTGAGTGTCGAGCTCCCCAAGCGCCGATTGACGGTGTTCACCGGCGTCTCGGGCTCGGGCAAGAGCTCGCTGGTGTTCGGCACGATCGCCGCGGAGTCCCAGCGGCTGATCAACGAGACCTACAGCGCCTTCGTGCAGGGTTTCATGCCGACGCTGGCGCGGCCCGAGGTCGACGTGCTGGAAGGGCTGACGACCGCGATCATCGTCGACCAGGAGCGGATGGGCAGCGACGCCCGCTCCACGGTCGGCACCGCAACCGACGCCAACGCGATGCTCCGCATCCTCTTCAGCCGGCTCGGAACGCCGCACATCGGCTCGCCCAACGCGTACTCCTTCAACGTCCCCTCGGTTCGAGCCAGCGGCGCAATCACGGTCGAGCGGGGCAACAAGAAGACCGTGCGGGCGACTTTCAACCGCCTCGGCGGAATGTGTCCGCGCTGCGAGGGCCGCGGCGCGGTCAGCGACATCGACCTCTCAGAGCTCTACGACGACAGCAGGTCGCTGAGCGAGGGCGCGCTCACAATCCCCGGCTACAGCATGGAGGGCTGGTATGGGCGCATCTTCACCGGCTGTGGCTTCTTCGACCCGGACAAGCCGATCCGCAAGTTCACCAAGAAGGAACTGGGCGACCTTCTCCACAAGGAGCCGACCAAGATCAGGGTCGAGGGCATCAACCTGACCTACGAGGGGCTGATCCCGAAGATCCAGAAGTCGATGCTCTCCAAGGACCTAGACTCGCTGCAGCCCCACGTCCGTGCCTTCGTGGAGCGCGCGGTCACCTTCGCCACCTGCCCCGAGTGCGACGGTACCCGCCTCAGCGAGGAGGCGCGGTCGTCGAAGATCAAGGGGGTCAACATCGCCGACGCCTGCGCGATGCAGATCACCGACCTTGCCGAGTGGGTGCAGGCTCTGGATGAGACCTCGGTTGCGCCGCTGCTGGAGGCACTGGGGCAGAGTCTCGCGTCCTTTGTGGAGATCGGCCTCGGCTACCTCTCGCTCGAGCGACCCTCCGGCACGCTCTCGGGCGGCGAGGCACAGCGGGTCAAGATGATCCGCCAGCTCGGCTCCTCGCTCACCGACGTCACCTACGTCTTTGACGAGCCGACGATCGGGCTGCACCCCCACGATATCCAGCGGATGAACGAGCTGCTGCTGGCGTTGCGCGACAAGGGCAACACGGTGCTGGTGGTGGAGCACAAGCCGGAGGCGATCGCAATCGCCGACCATGTCGTCGACCTCGGCCCGGGTGCCGGCGGCGCGGGTGGCGAGGTCGTCTTCGAGGGCACCGTCGAGGGACTGCGGAGGAGCGACACAATCACCGGGCGCCATCTCGACGACAGGACCGCCCTCAAGGAGATGGTGCGTACACCCTCAGGGGCGCTTGAGGTGCGCGGCGCCGACACCCACAACCTGCGAGACGTCGACCTCGACATCCCGCTCGGTGTGCTGGTGGTGGTGACCGGGGTTGCCGGCTCCGGCAAGAGCTCGCTGATCCACGGCTCGATTATCAAGTCCGGGCGGGATGGGGTCGTGGCGGTGGACCAGACCGCGATCCGCGGCTCGCGGCGCAGCAACCCCGCGACGTACACCGGGCTGCTCGAGCCGATCCGCAAGGCGTTCGCGAAGGCCAACGGCGTCAAGGCGGCACTGTTCAGCGCCAACTCCGAGGGCGCCTGCCCCACCTGCAACGGGGCCGGCGTCATCTACACCGACCTGGCGATGATGGCCGGCGTCGCCACCGTGTGTGAGGAGTGCGAGGGCAAGCGCTTCCAAGCCGAGGTCCTGAAGTACAAGTTCGGCGGCAGGGACATCAGTGAGGTGCTCGCAATGTCGGTGAGCGAGGCCAGCGAGTTCTTCGCCGCTGGCAAGGCGCAAACGCCGGCCGCGCACAAGATCATCGAGCGGCTCGCCGACGTGGGGCTCGGCTACCTCGTGCTCGGCCAGCCCCTCCCCACGCTCTCCGGCGGCGAGCGCCAGCGGCTCAAGCTCGCCACTCGGATGGCCGAGAAGGGCGAGATCTACGTGCTCGACGAGCCGACCACAGGTCTGCACCTCGCCGACGTCGAGCGGCTACTCGGCCTGCTCGACCGGCTGGTGGACGCCGGCAAGTCGGTGATCGTGATCGAGCACCACCAGGCGGTCATGGCGCACGCCGACTGGATCGTCGACCTCGGCCCCGGTGCCGGCCACGACGGCGGACGGATCGTCTTCGAGGGGATCCCTGCCGACCTCGTGGGTGGATGGGAACGAATCCGATCCCTCACCGGCGAGCATCTCGCGGCGTATGCGGCAGTTGGCTGAG
This sequence comes from Solirubrobacteraceae bacterium, assembly GCA_049510515.1. GTDB lineage: Bacteria > Actinomycetota > Thermoleophilia > Solirubrobacterales > Solirubrobacteraceae > Palsa-744. Next base: position 4,521 of record JBEKYV010000157.1, read on the forward strand.
CGCGGTTGGCCCACCACATCACTCTCGAGGCCGCGCGAGCACTAGCAGAACTATATTTTAGTTTTGCTAGTCAACGGCGGTGACGTGACGTGCGCAGACGTGCTCGGCAGCGTCGTCACCCACCGCGAGGCTCAACGCCGGAGCGAGCACGCTGAGGGTGCGGCGCACGCTGCGCGCGTGCTCATCGCGATGTAGGCGAATCAGGGCCCGGAGCGCATCTGGGGCAACAAGCTCTGATGCCCCGCATGCCGGCGTGAGGAACGCCGCGCGGCGCGAGATGATCGCGGCGAGCTGCTCCGGTTGCGTCAGTTTGGGCATCCGCACGTCTTGCAACAGCCCGGCGGTGAGCTGGCGGTAGTCGAAGTCCGCGGAGTCCAGGTAGGAGTCGTGAACCGCAATGAGCAGACCGCATTCGAAGCTGTCGGCAAGCTCTCGCAGCACGTCGCCGAAGAATCCCCCGAGCACCTTGGCTGAGGCTTTCCCAGCCACCCGCCCGAGCCGGTCTGTATCGTCGGCCACGAGTACCGGAACGAACTTGTGGCTGCCCACTACCTCTAGCGCCTCAGCGGCGGCATCGCGCAGCGCCTTGGTCGTGTTGTAGGTGCGCCCACCGCCGATCGTCTTGGTGACGTCGCGCGCAACGTTGCCGCGCAGCAGCCACTGTCCGCCCGAGAGCGATGCGCGATAGCTGATCAGCTTGCGATCGAGCGGAAGCGTCGGCTGCGCCGCAGTGAGCAGCTTCTGGCGCTGCGGCGGGCTGATCCTGCCGGCGGTCTCAGCGCGGTTGACGAGTTGACTCACGAGTATTTGCAGAAAGCCACGGACAGTGGCGATCTCCTTCGGCTTCTCAGTGGCGACGTTGATGAGAATCATCGCCACGTCGTCAGCGGCTAGTGCATAGCGCACGACGCTGGACTTGCCACAGCCGGGTGGGCCAATCAGCGCGATTCGGGCGTATGCGCGCAGGCGCCTGTGGAGATCGCTCTCAAGCTGGCAGGCGTCGATCAGCGACTCATAGGGTGCCAGGCAGCTGCCGAGGGTGTCCGGCGGGGGCGTCGGATCGAACACCTGCGGCGCCGCCGCGGCTGCGAGCAACGCGGCACGGCTCATACACGGTCCTCCTTGAGCTTGTACGTATTGCGTGGTCGGCCTGGTCGGCCAGTGTGCTCTGCAGATATCTCGAGATGACCAGCCTCGTTGAGCTGCTCAAACACCTGGTACGCACGCGGGCGAGACCAGCCGAGGCGTCGCAGCAACTCTTCGTCAGACGGGCCGGCCGGCCCGTTGCGTGCAAGCTCGTCGGCGAGTCTCGCCGCAGGTCGCCCGAGCTCGAGCGCTACCTGCTCGACGATCGTGCCGCGTGACACCGCCGCTAGTGGGTCATCGGTGAGCACCGCGCGCCGTGCGAGCGCGAGCGCTCGAGATGGGTTGCCATCGCAGCGCGTGGCGATCGCTTGCCGTACCTCGTCGCCGAGCTCGCCCTCGGGGTCGCGACGGGCCAGCAGCTCGACGATCTCGCTCTCGCTGAAAGGGGTCAGATAGACAGTGTGCTCGAAGAAAGCATCGGCCGGAGGGGCGAGCATGCGTGCCTGATCGTCGACGTTTGCGGCGACCACCCATTGCAGCTCGAGCGTCCACAGCTCGTCGCGGAGCCGCCCGAACAGTTCCCAGCCGAGGGGCGCTGCCAGGTGGTCGAGCAACACCACCGGCCTGTTCCACTCGAGGTGGGAGACCACATGGGCCAGTCGGTCGTACGCTGCCGTGAGCGGGTCCGCCGCTCTCGGTGAGATCGGCGGGGCGCTCGCAGCGTGATTGCCCATCGGATCGAGCTCGCGCCCGATCCGATCGAGCGCATCGGCCGCACTCGACACGGTTCCGCCCGCAACGAGCGCCAGCTTGCGGTGAGTCGCCTCCGCCTGTGCGCTGAGGACGTTCAAGAGTGTCGTCTTGCCAGCCCCACGCTCCCCAAGGAGGATCACGTTGAAGCTGTGTGACAGGCCCCTCTCTATCTGCGCAAGATCGTTCGCTTTCGGGACGTAGAACTGCGTGTCGACGGCCGTCATCCGCAACGGACGAACCCTCAAGCTGGCCATAGCAAAAATATAACATAGTTTTGCTATCAATGACGGTGTGCCAGCGCGACCCCTAATCAGAATGACGGTTACGACACGCCAACTATCGAGTTCGACACTCGCTGCGCCAGACCTGCGTGGTCGTTGGTCACGAACGCCATCAGGCTTGGTCAAGCCGCAGCGACAGCTTTCTGCTCGAAGTAGTGCCCTCGGTCGAGGTCCACGATGAGCCCGGGCTGGGTGGGCTCCCACCCGAGCAGCTCGCGCGTCACCGCGCTGGACGCCGGGCTGTCGATTCCCAGGAAGCCTGCCAGCCACGTGAAGTGCTCCCCCGCATCCTCGGACGAGATCGAGGCCACGGGCACGTCGAGGTGCCGCCCGATCACCTCGGCGATGTCGCGGATCGCCACGCCTTCCTCGGCAACCCCGTGCAGCGTCGAGCCCGCGGGCGCCTGTTCGAGCGCGAGGCCGAACAGGTGAGCAGAGTCGAGCCGGTGCACAGCGGTCCAGCGGTTGGCCCCGTCACCGATGTAGCCGGATACCCCCTTCTCGCGGGCGATCCCGACGAGCGTCGCCATGAAGCCGTTGTCGCCGTCGCCGTGGTTGGTTGGCGCGAGACGCACGATCGACGAGCGCACGCCACGGGAAGCGAGCGATAGCGCCAGCTCGGCGGTTTCCCACCGCGTCAGCGGACCACTCCCCCACGCCGCCGCCGGCCTGAAGCCGTGCCCGTCCCGCTCGCTCGCCACGCGCCCCGGCGCGACGCCGAGTATTCCCGAGGCGATGACGAACGGCTTCTCAGAGCCCGCCAGCGCCTCGCCGAATATCTCGACGGCGCGGCGGTCGGCGTCGGCGGCGGCCTGGAAGTCTCCCGAGAACGCCAAGTCGTGCTTGAACGCTGATATGGAAGCCGGTTTGTCAAGTGCCCAGCACTGGATGCCCGCGGCTGGGCGGGCATCTCGGTCGGTCAAGGGGGCGGCGGGCCTGGCGGGTGCGCGACGCGCGGTCAGGCT
>JBEKYV010000158.1:0-7572 GCA_049510515.1 Solirubrobacteraceae bacterium
CGGCCTCGCCCGTACGTCCTTCGGCCGCCCGCCCCTCGGCACGCTCGCCAGCACCCTCCTCGCTCGCACGCCCCGCGCCCGGCGCCGCGGCGGCAGCGGTTTCCTGCACGGCGAGCGTCAGCACCGGATGCGGGCTGAGCTCGACGAACGCGGCGCCCTCCCCCAGCAGCGTGCGGGTCGCCTGCTCGAAGCGCACCGTGTCGCGCAGGTTGCGGTACCAGTACTCCGCGTCGAGCTCGGCCGTGTCGAGCACCGCGCCCGTCACGCTCGAGCAGAACGGCACCTCCCCCGCGCGGGGCGCGAACTCGGCGCAGCCCGCCAGCAGCTCCTCCCGGATCTCCTGCACCCGCGCCGAGTGCGCCGCGTAGTCCACGGGAATTCGCCGTGCCCTGACACCCTCGCGCTCGCAGCGCGCCACCAGCTCGTCCAGCGCCCCGGGGTCGCCCGAGACGACAGTCGCGCCGGGCGAGTTCACCGCCGCGATCGAGACCTCGTCCGTCAGCTCGCCGAGGCGCGGGCGCAGCTGCGCCTCGCCGAGCGCCACCGACGCCATCCCGCCCCGTCCCGCCAGCGCCAGCAGCGCACGGCTGCGCGCCGCGACCACGCGCGCCGCGTCGCGCAGCGAGAGCCCGCCCGCCACGTGCACGGCCGCGATCTCGCCCTGGGAGTGGCCCACCACCACGTCCGGCACGACGCCGCAGGCGCGCCACAGCCGCGCCAGCGACACCATCACCGCGAACAGCGCCGGCTGCACCACGTCGACCCGCTCCAGCGCCGGTGCGCCGGGCGCCCCCCGCAGCACGTCCTCCAGGCGCCATTCGACGAACTCCGACAGCGCCTCGCCGCACTCCCGCATCTGGGCCGCGAACAGCGGCGAGGCGTCCAGCAGCTCGACCGCCATCCCCTCCCACTGCGCCCCCTGCCCCGGGAACACGAACACGATCCGCTCCGGCGACCGCGCCGCGCCCTCGATCACGTTCGGCGCCGACGCTCCCGTAGCGAGCGCGCCGAGGCCCTCCAGCAGCTCGCGGCGCTCGCGGGTGGGCGGGGCACCAATCACCACGGCCCGCCGCGCGAACGCCGAGCGGGACGCGAGCGAGAGGCCGACGCCGAGCGCGTCGAGCTCCGGCAGGTCGCTCACGAAGCCCCGCAGCCGCTCGGCCTGCCCGCTCAGGCCGTCCGCGTCCGAGGCCGACAGCACCCACGGCAGCGTCCCGCCGCCGAGCAGGCCCGTCGCGGAGAGATCCTGCTCGGGCGCGAGCGCCTCGACCGGCGGCGCCTCCTCGACGATCACGTGCGCGTTGGTGCCGCTGATCCCGAACGACGAGACCGCCGCGCGGCGCGGGCGCCCGTTGCGCTGCCACGGCCCCTCCTCGCGCAGCAGCTCCACCGCGCCCTCGCTCCAGTCGACCTCGCGCGAGGGCTCGTCCACGTGCAGCGTGCGCGGCAGCAGCCCGTGACGCATCGCCATCACCATCTTGATCACACCCGCCACGCCCGCCGCCGCCTGCGTGTGGCCGATGTTCGACTTGATCGAGCCCAACAGCAGCGGGCTCTCGGCCGTGTGCGCCTGGCCGTAGGTCGCGAGCAGTGCCTGCGCCTCGATCGGGTCGCCGAGCGTCGTGCCCGTGCCGTGGCCCTCCACGACGTCCACCTCACCGGGCGTGAGCCGCGCGCTCGCCAGCGCCTGGCGGATCACGCGCTGCTGGGAAGGGCCGTTCGGCGCCGTCAGCCCGTTGCTCGCGCCGTCCTGGTTGACGGCGCTGCCGCGCACCACCGCCAGCACCTCGCGGCCGGCTCGTTGCGCGTCGGCAAGGCGCTCCAGCACGAGCACGCCGACGCCCTCGCTCCAGGCAACCCCGTCTGCCGCGTCGGCGAAGGACTTGCAGCGCCCGTCGGGCGCGAGGCCACCCTGCTGGCCGAACTCCATGAACACGCCGGGCGTCCCCATCACGGTCACGCCGCCCGCCAGCGCCAGCGAGCACTCTTCCGATCGCAGCGCCCCGCACGCGAGGTGCAGGGCGACGAGCGAGGAGGAGCAGGCCGTGTCGATCGTCAGCGCCGGGCCCTCCAGCCCGAACACGTAGGACACGCGCCCCGAGAGCACGCTGCCGGCGGTGCCGGTGCCGATGTAGCCGAGCATGTCGGCGGGGAGCCCGCTCAGGCCGGCGGCGTAGTCGTGGTACATCAGCCCCGCGAACACGCCGGTGCGGCTGCCCTTCAGCGACTCGGGGGCGATGCCGGCATCTTCCAGCGCCTCCCAGCAGCGCTCCAGCAGCAGCCGCTGCTGGGGGTCCATCGCGAGCGCCTCGCGCGGGCCGATCCCAAAGAAGCCGGGGTCAAACTCGGCCGCGTCGTGCAGGAAGCCGCTTTCGCGCACGGCGCCGGGGTCGGCGCGGCGCCACCCCTCCAGGTCCCAGCCGCGGTCGGTGGGAAACTCCCCGATCGCGTCGACGCCGCCCGCGGCCAGCTGCCACAGCTCCGCCGGGGAGCGCACCGCGCCTGGATACATGCAGCTCATGCCGACGATCGCTACCGGCTCGCCCCCCTGCTCTTCCAGCTCGCGCAGGCGCGCGCGGGCGTCGTGCAGGTCCACGGTCACGCGCTTGAGGTACTCGAGGAACTTGGCTTCGTCCACGCTCATCCCGAGTTCAGCTCCGTGTCGATGAAGTCGAACACCTCGTCCGCCGTCGCCTCCTGCATCCGGTCGGCGACCGCCGCGCTCTCCGCCGGGCGCTCCCCGCCGGCCAGCGCGAGCAGCGCCTGCAGGCGCCCGCCGATGCGCGCCCGCTCGGCCGCGTCGTCCGGCAGCGCCGCCAGCCGCTGCTCCAGCCGGTCGAGCTCGCCGTCGAGGTCGCCCCCGCCGGCACCGTCGCGCCGCGCCAGCGCCTGCAGGAGGTGGACGACCACCGCAGCCGGCGAGGGGTGGTCGAAGATCAGCGTCGCCGGCAGCCGCACGCCGCTCGCGGCGCTCAGCCGGTTGCGCAGCTCGACCGCCGCGAGCGAGTCGAAGCCGAGCTCTTTGAAGGCGCGCTCGGGGTCGATTGCGCCCGGCGAGGCGTGGCCGAGCACGGCCGCGGTCTCGCCCCGCACGAGCTCGCGCACGAGCCGCTCGCGCTCCTCGCCGGAGGACGCGCGCAGGCGGTCGGCGCTCGCGCTCTCGCCGTCGCCGGCGACGCGGCGGGCACGCACCAGACCGCGCAGCATCGCCGGCAGCGCCCTGGCGCGGGCGTGCGCCCGCAGCCGCGCGGCGCTCAGGCGGGCCGCCACCAGCAGCGACTCCTCGCCGGCGCAGGCGGCGTCGAACAGGTCGAGACCCTCGGCCGGGGCGAGCGCCTGGAAGCCGGCCCACTCCATCCGCGCGCGGTCGGCGTCGCTGAGGCGCCCGGCCATTCCGCTGGCCTGGTCGTCGCCCCACAGACCCCACGCCACCGAGGTCGCGGGCAGCCCCTGCGCGTGGCGGTGCGCCGCCAGGCCGTCGAGGAAGGCGTTCGCCGCCGCGTAGTTGCCCTGGCCGGCGCTGCCGAAGGTGCCCGCCGCCGAGGAGAAGAGCACAAACGCCCCGAGGTCCAGATCCGCGGTCAGCTCGTGCAGATGCCACGCCGCGTCGGCCTTCGCCGCCAGCACGCCGTCGATCCGCTCCGGCGTCAGCGAGTCGATCACGCCATCGTCCAGCACCCCGGCGGCGTGCACCACGCCGCGCAGCGGGCGCTCCGCCGGGATCCGCTCCAGCAGAGCCGCCAGCTGCGCGCGGTCGGCCACGTCGCAGGCGGCGATCGTCACCTCGGCGCCCAGCTCGACCAGCTCGCGCTCCAGCTCCGCGGCGCCCTCCGCCTCACCGCCGCGCCGGCTGGCGAGCACGATGTTGCGCACGCCGCGCTCGGCCACCAGGTGGCGGGCGACGACACCGCCCAGCATCCCGGTGCCGCCGGTGATCAGCACAGTTCCTCTCTCGTCGAACGCAGGTGCGCGCTCCTCTTCCGGCGGCGCGGCGCGCACCAGGCGAGGCACCAGCACCACGCCCGCACGCAGCGCAAGCTGGGGCTCTCCCAGCACGAGCGCGGTATCAAGTGCCTGCCGCGAGGTCGGGTCGTCGTCGCTGTCGACCAGCACGATCCGGCCCGGGTGCTCAGCCTGCGCCGCGCGTGCGAGTCCCCACACCGCCGCGCCCGCCACGTTGGGGGCGTCCTCGCCGGCGGTGGTGGCCACCGCGCCGCGCGTGACGAGCGCCAGCCGCTGCTCAAGCAGGCTGTCATCCGCCAGCCACTCCTGCAGCAGCTGCAAAGTCGCACCGAGACGCTCGTGGGTCGTTGCGATGACGCTTGTGGATTCGGGCTCGGCCTCATCGCCCACCTGCACAACCCTGAAGTCACCGGCGGGGTGGGCTCCAGCGGGGGCGTCCGTGGGCGGCACCCAGGCGACGTGGAACAGCGACTCGCTGCCCGTGGCCACTGCCTGCGCGGCCAGCTCGGGGGAAAGCGCGCGGACCGCCAAGGACTCCACTGTCGCGACCGGCATGCCCTCGCCGTCGGCGAGGCTCAGCGCAAGCACTCCGTCGCCGAGCGGCTCCAGCCGCACCCGCAGCCGCGTCGCGCCGGTCGCCGTCAGGGATACGCCGCTCCACGCGAACGGTAGCCGCGCGGCGCGCCCGCCGGTCGCATCGCCGTCCCCACCGCCGCCGACCGAATCGCCCCCACCGCCGTCCCCCTGCGCCATCGTCGCGATCGCGTGCAGCGCGGCGTCGAGCAGCGCGGGGTGCAGGCCGTAGGAGCCGGCCTCGCCGCGCTGCGGCTCGCCCAGCTCGACCTCGGCGAACGTCACCTCGCCGCGCCGCCACACGCCGCGCAGGCCCTGGAACGCCGGGCCGTACTCGAGGCCGGCTTCGGCCAGCCCGTCGTACACGCCCTCGACCGCGAGCTGCCGCGCCCCCTCCGGCGGCCATGCGCCGGCCAGCTCGCCGGCCGCGGCGGAGGCCGGCGGCTCGCCGTCGGGCGCCAGCAGGCCGGCGGCGTGGCGCACCCACGGCGTGCCCGCGTGTTCTCCGTCACCCGCGGCACCCTCCGGGCGCGAGTAGATCGCGATGCTTCTGCACGCTGCCTCGTCCGGCTCGCCGATCGTGAGCTGGATCTGGACGCGGCCGTGGGAGCCCGGGCGTGCATCCAGCACCAGCGGCGCCTCCAGCACCAGCTCGCGCACGCTCCCGCACTCCAGCTGCTCGCCGGCGTGCAGCGCCAGCTCGACGAACGCCGTGCCCGGGAGCACCGCCATGCCGGCGACCACGTGGTCGGCCAGCCACGGGTGGGTCTCCAGCGAGAGGCGGCCGGTGAACAGCCGGCCCTCGCTGTCCGCGAGCGCGACCGCGGCACCGAGCAGCGGGTGCTCGGCCCGCTCCTGGCCGGCCGCGGCGACATCGCCGACGGGCGGGCCGGCGGCGAGCCAGTAGCGCTCTCGCTGGAAGGCGTACGGCGGCAGTGCAACACGTCGGGCGCCGGCGCCGTCGAGCACGCGCGGCCAATCGACCTCCACGCCGCGCACCCACATCTCGCCGAGGCCGGCGAGCAGCGCCCGCGGCTCATCCCGGCCGGCGCGCAGCAGCGGCGTTGCCTGTGCCCCGTCGCCGGAGACGCCGTCACGCGCGCGGCCACTAGCTCCGACGCTAGCCTCGACCTCGCCGGCCTCATCGCCACTCGCGACGCACTCGCTGACCATCGCGCTCAGCACCCCATCGGGGCCCAACTCCAGGAAGCTGCCCACGCCCTCACCGCGCAGCCACTGCACGCCGTCGGCAAACCGCACCGGTGCGCGCACGTGACGGACCCAGTACTCCGGCGTGCACACCTCCTCCGCGCTCGCCGGCCCGCCGGACAGGTTGGAGACCAGGGGGATCCGCGGCTCGCCGAAGGCCACCGTCTCCGCGACGCGGGCAAACTCCTCCAGCATCCCGTCCGTTCGCGGCGAGTGGAAGGCGTGGCTGACCCGCAGCCGCTTCGTCCGCGCGCCGCGCTGATCCCACAGCCCGCGCAACTCCAGCACCGCATCCTCGTCGCCGGAGACCACCACCGAGCCAGGGGCGTTCACGGCGGCCAGCGCCACCCGCTCCCGCCAGCCGGCCAAGGCCGCCATCGACTCCAACACCTCCCCCTCCCTTGCACCGATCGCGACCATCGCGCCGCCCCGCGGCAACGCGCCCATCAACCTGCCCCGTGCCGCCACCAAGCGGCAGGCGTCCTGCAACGAGAAGACGCCGGCCACGTGCGCCGCCGCCAGCTCACCGACCGAGTGGCCGATCAGGAAGTCGGGGCGCACGCCCCATGCCTCGAGGAGACGGTATAGCGCGACCTCGAGCGCGAACAGGGCCGGCTGCGCCAGCTCCGTGCCGTCCAGCGCGGCTCCGCCCGCCTCATTCCCGTCGGCAGCGCGCTCGCCGGAGCCCTCCTCGCCGAACACGACCTCCCGCAACGGGCGCTCCAGGAGCTCGTCCATGCAGGCGCACACGTCGTCGAACGCCTCCCGGAACACGGGGAACGCCCGGTGCAGCTCACGGCCCATGCCCACGCGCTGGGCGCCCTGGCCGGTGAACAGGAACGCCAGCCGCCCTTTCACCACGCTGCCGTGGACGGATCCCGCGGATCGGCCTTCGGCGAGCGCGGCGAGGCCCTCCAGCAGCTCCGCGCCGTCCCCGCCGAGCACCACGGCGCGCTGCTCCAGCCGCGGGCGGGCCGCCAGCGAAAGCGCGACGTCGGCAGGGTGGAGCTCGGCACCGTCGAGGAAGTCGCGCAGCCGGGCAGCCTGCGCGCGCACGCTCTCCGCGCCACGGCCGGAGAGGATCCATGGCAGCGCATCGATCGAAGGGGGAGGAGGGGGGGCGGGGGCAGTGGTTGTGGCCCGGGGCGCCTCCTCAATAATCACGTGCGCATTGGTGCCGGAGATCCCGAACGAGGAGATGCCCGCGCGGCGCGTGCGCCCGTTGGGCTGCCATGGCTGCTCCTCGGTCAGCAGCGCCACCTGGCCGGCCTTCCAGTCGACCTCGCTCGTCGGTTGCTCCACGTGCAGCGTGCGGGGGAGCTGCTGGCGTTGCAGCGCCATCAGCACCTTGATCACCCCGGCGATACCGGAGGCCGCCGCCGCGTGGCCGATGTTGGACTTGATCGATCCCAACCACAGGGGAGAGCCCTCGGGGCGATCCTGGCCGTAGGTCGCCAGCAGCGCCTGCGCCTCGATCGGATCGCCCAGGGTCGTGCCGGTGCCGTGCGCCTCGACCGCGTCCACGTCGCCCGGATCGAGGCCCGCGTTCGCCAAGGCCTGCAGGATCACCCGCTGCTGGGAGGGGCCGTTGGGAGCCGTCAGCCCGTTGCTCGCACCGTCCTGGTTGACCGCGCTCCCCTTCAGCACGCCGAGGATCGGGTGGCCGTGGCGCTGCGCGTCGGAGAGACGCTCCAGCATGATCATCCCCGCACCCTCGCTCCACCCCGTCCCGTCGGCGGCGTCGCTGAAGGACTTGCAACGGCCGTCCGGGGCGAGGCCGCGCTGACGGCTGAACTCCACGAACAGACCCGGTGTCGCCATCACCGT
>JBEKYV010000159.1:0-7564 GCA_049510515.1 Solirubrobacteraceae bacterium
CCCCTCCCCCTCCTTTTCATGCCTGTACTTCGTCCCTTCCCGATCTGTGACCCCACTCCCGCTCAAGGCCGGTGAACCGGGCGCCTTGCTTTTCGGTTAGAGTCCCGCGCCGCTATGGACCTGCTCGAATATCAGGGCAAGCAGTTGTTTGCGCGCCACGGGCTGGCGGTGTCCGCCGGGAAGATGGTGGAGAGCGTCGAGGACGCTGTCGCTGCCGCCGCGGAGGTGGGCTATCCGGTGGTGGTCAAGGCTCAGGTGCTGATCGGCGGGCGCGGCAAGGCCGGGGGAGTGAAGCTGGCCGACGATGAGGCGCAGGCGCGCGAGCATGCGGGCAACATCCTTGGGATGGACATTCATGGACACGTCGTGCGCAAGCTTTGGATCGAGCATGCCAGCGACATTGCCAGCGAGTACTACGCTTCGGTGCTGCTTGACCGGCAGGCCAAGCAGCCGCTGGTGATGTTCAGTACCGAGGGGGGTGTGGACATCGAAGAGGTGGCGGAGAAGACGCCTGAGAAGCTGGTGCGCCACCACGTGGACGCGCTGGCGGGACTCTCGCGTGAGGAGGCCGTGCAGATCGCCACCGATGGGCAGGCCGACGCCGATGTGGTCGACGGCGTCGCCGATGCGCTGGTGGCTCTGTACGAGGTTTGGCTGCAGGAGGACGCGACGCTTGCAGAGATCAACCCGCTGATCGTCACCCCTGAACGACAGGTCAAGGCGCTCGACGCGAAGGTGTCACTTGACGGCAACGCGCTCTACCGCCACCCCGACAACCAGGGGCTCTCCGACGCCGAGAACGAAGATCCGATCGAGCGGCGCGCGAAGGAACAGGGCGTGCAGTATGTGGCGCTCGACGGCGACATCGGCATCCTTGGCAACGGCGCCGGGCTGGTGATGTCCACGCTCGACGTGGTCGCCCAGGCCGGTGGCAGGCCCGCCAACTTCCTCGACGCCGGCGGCGGCTCGGACGCGGCCAAGATCAAGCAGGCGGTCGAGCTGATCCTCTCCAACGAGCGCGTGACGGCGGTGCTGTTCAACATCTTCGGCGGCATCACCCGCTGCGACGAGGTGGCCAAAGGGCTGATCGCCGCGTTCGAGGAGCTGAAGCCCTCGGTGCCGTTCGTAGTGCGTTTGGACGGCACCAACGACGTGGCGGGGCGCGAGCTGCTGAGCCAGGCGGCGCTGCCCAACGTGCACGCGGCAGCGACGATGAACGAGGCCGCGGAGAAGGTTGTGGCGCTGGCGAAGGGGCAGAGCTGATGAGCAACGCGCCCGTCGCCGAGGCAGGCAGCTGACGATGTCCGTCCTCGTCGACAAGAGCACCCGCCTATGCGTCGCCGGGATCACCGGCAAGGAGGGGTCGTTCCACACGCTCAACAACCGCCGCTACGGCACCAACGTGGTCGGCGGGGTGACGCCCGGCAAGGGCGGCCAGGACGTCGAGGGCATCCCCGTGTTCGACAGTTGGTCAGAGGCGATGGCGGCGCAGCAGCCCAACACGGCGATGATCTTCGTCCCCCCGCGGTTTGCCGCCGACGCAATCCTCGAGGCCGCGGCGGCGGGCGTGGCTCTGGTGATCGCGATCACCGAGGGGATTCCCGCGCACGACGAGCTGCGGGTGTACAACACGCTCAAGCGCGACCTGGTGGGTGGGGTTCCAAAAACTCGCCTGATCGGCCCCAACTGCCCGGGGATCCTCTCGCCGGGGAAGGCCAATGTGGGCATCATCCCCGCCTCGTTCTTCAAGGAGGGCAACGTCGGTGTGGTGTCGCGCTCGGGCACGCTCACCTACCAGATCGGCAACGAGATCGCGCGAGCCGGCTTCGGCAACAGCTCGATCGTGGGGATCGGCGGCGATCCGGTGCCGGGGTCGTCGTTTGTGGACGTGATCGAGCTCTTCCAGGCCGACCCGGAGACGGAGCTGATCGTGCTGGCGGGCGAGATCGGCGGCTCGGCGGAGGAGGAGGCGGCGCAGTACATCGCCGAGCACGTCACCAAGCCGGTGGTCGCCTACATCGCCGGCTTCACGGCGCCCGCGGGCAAGCAGATGGGCCACGCGGGAGCGATCGTGTCGGGCAGCTCCGGCGCCGCAGCCGCCAAGGCGCAGGCGCTGGAGGAGCGGGGAGTGCGCGTCGGGCGCACCCCCACCGAGGTCGCCGAGCTGGCTGTGCAGATCCTGCGCGGCTGATCGGATCCGCAACAAGCGGCCCAAGGCTCGTGTAGGGGCCGGTCATGCCCGAGTAGGATGGATGGCAGACTGCTTCCCCGATACCGATGACCGACACCTTCCCCAACGGACCGAGCACACCGGGTGACGCAACCCCGCAAGCGGGCGACGTTACGGGCACGCTCGCCGAGCTGGAGCGCAAGCTGCGCGAGCTGGAGAGCGAGCTGAGCTCGATCGGCAGGCGCCGCGAGGTCCCCAGCGCGACTCCCCCGGACTTGGCCGGGGAATCCCCTGCGGCAGCAGGCGGGAGGCTGGTGGATGAGGCACTCGAGCCGCCGGCACCACCGGCACCGATTGCACCACCGGCACCGATTGCACCACCGACACCGATTGCACCACCGGCGCCTGTCGCACCTGCGCCCGCTGGAGCGGGCCAACCGATGAAGTTCATGCGACCGCCACCCGAGCCGGCACGACCTCGCGCGGCTCCTGAGCCCGCCGAACAGAGCGAGTCGCGCGAGGAGAGCGAGCCCCAGGCGGACGCACAGCAGGAGCGACCCCGCCCGAGCGAAGCGCAGCTGGCAAGCCTCGCGGAGCTGCGACGCTTCCGCGACCGCCTGGAGCGCTTTGCGCGGGACCTGGCAGCCGAGTACGACGCACTGCTGGGCCGGGTGATGTCGGGGTTGACCTCAACATCGACCCCCACCGCCACGGGACCCACGCCCGTCGCGGATCTCCCGCCGGCGGTCGAGCCGATCGCAGAGGAGATCTCGCCGGCGGTCGAGCCGATCGCGAGGGAGACCGCGCCGGCCCCCGCATCGCCCGAGGACATGCTGTTCGAGGGCAGGGTCGAGCTGGGCGTGGGACCGTTCTACGACATTGCCTCAGTGAGCGCCTTCGAGCGGGGGCTGGCGAGCCTCCCGTACGTTGTCGAGGCATCGGTGCGCCGCTTCGAGGCCAGCCACGCCGTGGTGGACGTGCGACTGGCGGCGCCGGTCGCACTGGTGCGCGAGCTGCGCAGGACGGTCGAGAGCGGTTTCAGCGTCCGCGAGGTCGCGGATGGTCGCGTGCTGCTGACATTCGACGAATCCTGAGCCACACCGACTCCAGCCGCCCACCTCCAGCCGGTGGCCCCAGGGTCGAAGCTCAGTTCGCGTAAGCTTCCCCCTCATGGCCGACGCTTCGATCTCCTTCGCCCGCGGCGCCCCGTCGCTTGACATCGTCGACGTGGATGGTCTGCGCGAGGCGGCGACGCGCGCCTTTACGAAGGACCCCACGGGGGCGACCGCCTATGGGACCTCGATCGGCTATCCGCGGCTGCGGGCGTGGATCGCGGAGCGCCATGGCGTGGCGCCAGAGCGGGTGCTGGTCACCAATGGCTCGATGCAGGCGGACGCGTTCCTGTTCGACCATCTGGTGGAAGCCGGCGACGACGTGGTTGTGGAGCGCCCGACCTACGACCGCACGCTGCTCTCGCTGCGCGAGCGCGGCGCGCACGTGCACCAGGTGGAGCTGCTGACCGACGGCATCGACATCGATGCGCTGACAGAGCTTTTGCAGGTCCCACCAACCGACGTGGAGAGCGGAGCGTTCCCCAAGGGAGGCGGGCGCGGAGCGGGACTGCGCCCTAAGCTCGCGCACATAATCCCCAACTTCCAGAACCCCGCCGGCTACACGCTCTCGGTGGAGAAGCGCGGTGCACTGCTGGCACTGGCGGCCAAGCACGAGTTCACGGTGTTCGAGGACGACCCTTACGTCGATCTGCGCTTCAGCGGCGAGGGGCGCCCGACGATGCTCTCGCTGGACCCCGAGCGGGTGGTGTATGCCTCCTCGTTCTCCAAGACCGTGTGCCCGGGCATCCGCGTCGGCTACCTCGTTGGGCCAACCGATCTGATCGCGGCGATCGCGCGGCTGGCAACCAACACCTACATCTCGCCCAACATGGTGGCGCAGTCGATCGTCTACGAGTTCTGCGCCTCCGGCGCGCTGGAGCGCTCGATCGAGACCGTCAGGACGGCGCTGGCAAGGCGCGTGCGCACGCTCGAGGTGGCGCTGCACGAGCAGCTGCCGGAGGCCGAGTTCGTCACGCCGGAGGGCGGCTACTTCATGTGGGTGACGCTGCCCGAGGGCACCGACGTCGCGGCCCTGCACAAGGCCGCCGCCGAGCTGGGGGTAGTGTTCGTGAAGGGCACCGACTTCCTGATGGAGGGCGGCGAGAACACGCTGCGCCTCGCCTACTCGGGCGTCACGCCGGAGCAGATCGAAGAGGGCGTCACGCGTCTCGCCGCGGCCTACCGCTCGCTGCAGCCCGCGGCGGTATAGCCCCAACTCCGCTGACGTGCGAAGGCCAAGTCTGGCAAGGACGCAGCGAGCGAAGTGTGCTGTGCACACGAGCGAACGAGGACGCCGCCAGGCGCCGGCATTCGCGCGTCAGCGGCCGTAGCGCTGCTGGCCCAGGACCAGCTGCTCGGGCAAAGCGGTGCGCGGCGGCGGCGAGGGATCGGCGGCAACTGAGACGGTCTCGGCGACCGACGGCGTGACGGCGCAGCGGCGGCCATCGGCCGTCTCGAGCACAACCTCGCGGCGGTCGTGGGCGGCTAGCGTGCCCCGCAGCCCCGGCGAGAGGCCGGAGTCCTTGAGATAGCGCAGCAGGTCCTCGGCCTCGTTCTCGAAGCGCAGCACGCGCACCACGGCGCCAACCTGCACGTCGGCGAGCGGCACGCCGGTCTCGCGGGCGCCGGCGACGATCGGGTGGCCGTGGGGGCAGGTGGTGGCATCGCCGATCGCGGCGAGCATCCGTGCTTCGAGCACCGGGGACATCGCGTGCTCCAGGCGCTCGGCCTCCTCGTGTACCTCATCCCAGGGGATCCCGAGGACGTCGGTGAGGAAGCGCTCGATCAGACGGTGGCGGCGCACGATGCCCTCAGCCTGGATGGCGCCATCGTCGGTGAAGGCGATCGTGCGGCTTTGCCCGCGGGTGATGTAGCCGTCGCGTTCCAGGCGCCCCACCATCTCGTGGACCGTCGGCGCGGAGAGCTGCATCGCGCGCGCGACGTTGGCGCCGGTCATCGGCAAGCCGGCCTCCTGCAGCCAGAAGAGGATCTGCAGGTACTCCTCCTCCCCCACTGTGGCGCTGTCGGTGCTCATCCACGGACGATGCTAGTGGACCAGCCGCGGATCTACGCTCGCGGACGGCCGCCATCCTGACGACTCCCGCGACCCGGTCGCGGAGGGCCTACTGGAGCTGATCAAAGGTGCACTGGCGCGGGTCCTTGTCCTCGCGCCAGCGCCGCAGCTTGGCGCCGTGGCGAATGCGCCCGGCGGAAATGTGGTCGAAGTCGATCTCGACGACCAGCTCAGGGCGCAGCGCGACCCACTCGAGGTTGCGTCCCGCGCTCCAGCGAGAGGGGTCGGCGGAGCCGCGCTCGCCCGTCTCGTACGGCGCCAGGAAGCCGACGAGGCGGCGCTTCTCAGCGGCGGTGAGACCGGAGCAGTGGCCGACGACGCGCAGGGTATCCCCGTCGTAGAGCGCGAGGATCAGCGCGCCCACCGTGTCGGGCTCCTTGCCCGGGCGCCAGCCCGCCACGACGGCGTCGATCGTACGGGTGCGCTTGACCTTGAACATCCCCCGGCGCTCCCCCGGCCGGTAGGGGGCAGCCCGCTCCTTGGCGATCGCGCCCTCCGCATCCTGCAGCCAGCGCTCGGCCTCGAGCGGGGTGTCGACGGTGGGCATCAGCTCGATCGGGGCACCCTCGAAGCGGGGTTCGGCGAGCAGCGCCTCGAGCGCCGTGCGGCGCGCGCTGAGCGGCAGCTCCAGCAGCGAGTCGTCGTCGCGCGCAAGCAGGTCGAAGGCGACATACACCGCGGGGGTCTCGCGCGAGAGCAGCTCGATGCGCGAGGCGGCCGGATGGATGCGTTGACCGAGCGCGTCGAAGTCCTCGCGCCCGTCGGCGCCGCGCACGACTATCTCCCCATCGAGCACGTAGTGCCCGGCAGGAAAGCGCAGCTCCGGGAAGTAGCGACCCAGCGGGCGGCCGTTGCGCGACTGCAGGAAGACATCCTCGCCATCGACGAACGCGAGGCAGCGGAAGCCGTCGAGCTTGATCTCGTACACGTAGATCTCGCCCTGCGGGAGCGCCTTGCGGGAGAGCGCGAGCTGCGGCTGCAGCGGGGGTGTGAGGGGGAGGGCCATAGCACTCAGCTCTCGGCGCCCGCAGGCGGGCTGGCCTCTGACGATGACCCCCGACGACCGTGGCGGACCGTGGTTGGGCGGCCGGCGCGCGGCGTCTCATCACTCTCCCGGCTGCCGGCACCCTCCCCTTCCGCGCGCGCTCGCGAAGGCTGCACCCGCCGCGGCTCGCCGCGCTGCTTGCGGAAGTGTGGCGGCCAGGGGGCGTCGCCGAGGCCCTCGCGTTCGTCGCGCGCAGCGAGCTCCAGCAGCGAGTCGAGCGAGCCGGGGTGGCTGTCGATCTCCGCAGCCGGGTCGCCGCGCTCGCGCAGGCGGGCGGGGACGGTGTCCAGGCGCAGCTCGGCGGGCTCGACGTCGGCGACCTCATCCCACTCAAGCGGACAGGAGACGCGGGCGTCGGCGACCGCGCGCACCGAGTAGGCGGAGGCGACGGTGCGGTCGCGGGCGTTCTGGTTGTAGTCGATGAACACGCCTTCGCGCTGCTCCTTCCACCAACGGGAGGTCGCGCGGCCTGGCAGGCGTCGCTCGACTTCGCGGGCGAGCGCCAGCGCGGCGCGGCGCACCTCGTGGAACGAGCGCTCCGGGGGGATCCGCACGAACACGTGCATCCCACGCGAGCCGGAGGTCTTGGGGAAGCCGCGCAGCCGGTGCTCCTCGAGCACCTCGCGCACCGCCAGCGCCACCTCGCGCACCTGCGCGAACGGGATGTCGGGCTGCGGGTCGAGGTCGAGGCGCAACTCGTCGGGGTGGTCGGGGTCGGCGCGGCGCACCGGCCACGGGTTCCAGTCGATCACGCCGAGGTTGACTCCCCACGCGAGATGCGCCGCATCGGAGACGACGAGCTCGCGCGCCGAGCGGCCGCTGGGAAAGCGAACGGTGGCGGTCGTCAGCCAGTCGGGCGCGTTGTCCGGCACCCGCTTCTGGAAGAAGAACTCGCCCTCGACGCCGTCGACCCAGCGCTTCATCGTCGTCGGGCGCTCGCGCAGGTGGCGCACCACCGCCTCCTCGCACTCGAGGTAGTAGCGAACCAGGTCGAGCTTCGTGAACCCGGGCTGCGGAAAGAACAGCTTCGCGGGATTGGAGATCCGCACCTCGCGTCCGGCAGCCTCGATCGTGATCGCCTCCGACTTCATCGCCCTGGGAGAATGCCGCACGATGGCGCGCAACGGCCGGCCGGTCCTGGTCGCTCCCGACTCCTTCAAAGG
>JBEKYV010000016.1:0-18100 GCA_049510515.1 Solirubrobacteraceae bacterium
AATCACGATCGTCTCGGTGTATGTGCCCGCGGGCGCGGGCACAGGCGAGCAAAGCGATGTGGGCAAGCTGGCGTTTCTGGAGGCAGTCGCGCGTCACGCCTGCGACGAGCACTCCCGTCCGCTGCTGATCGCGGGCGACTTCAACGTCGCACCCACCGACGAGGATGTGTACGAGCCGGCGTGGTTTTCCGACTCCTACCAGACCGGCGAGGCCGAGCGCGCCGACCTGCGCGCGATCCTTGACGAGGGGGAGCTAGTGGACCTCTACCGCACGCTGCACCCCGACGAGCGCGGCTACACCTGCTGGGAGCAGCGCGAGGGCCACTACGGGCGCGACTACGGATTGCGCATCGATTTGATGCTCGCCAGCGAGGCCCTCGCCCCATACGTCGGGGACTGCCAGGTCAACCACACCTATCGCAGGGGCTTTCGCCCCTCCAACCACGCGCCGGTGGAGGTGGAGTTGCGGGACGTACGGGCGTGCGCCCTCTGCCTCGGGGGACAGGAGCAGCTGGCCGGCTTGCAGGAGCAGCTCAGCGGGTTGCAGGGAGAGCTGATCGCAGCCTGAGGGGGGTCACGGGCCGCGGTCGCGCTTCCCGGCACACCAAGCGACCGCGGCCCATGCAGCAACGGTACCAGTGGTTACCCGACTACTTCAACCCGTCGGCCGCGAGCCTGCCTTAAGTCGCTACCGATTCCCTTCGGCCGTCGGCCGCAAGCCGCCTTGAGTCGCTACCCGACTCCTTCAACCCGCCAGCTGCCGCGTTCCTTGACGAGCTTCAGCCTGTTGTCGCTGAGCTTGCCCGCCCACATGCTGCGCACACGCGCCGTGGCGGTGGCGCCACTCACCGCGATCTTTTCCACGGTCAGTTCGTAGGCGTCGATCGTCCCGAGCTGGCGTTTGAGCGCCTGCTTGCAGGTGTTGCCGCCGGTGCTCAGACGCGCACGGGCGGCGCGCGAGAAGTCCTGTTCGCAGATCTTCTGCTCGCTCAAGGCGGAGACGTCCGACTGGAGGTCGGAGATGCGCTGCGCCACCGCGTGGGCTTCGCCCTTGAAGTTGCTGGTGCTCACCGTGCTTCCGCAGGCGCCGATGCCGAGCGCGAGGAGGACCGCGACCAGTATTGGGCTGGAACGCTTGACCACGATCTTGCCATTGTGCCCAAACAGCGTTGTGGGAACCCACAGCATCGAGCTACGGCTCCAGCCGGTTGGGGCCGCGGTAGAGGAAGGTCACCTCGCGCACGTTGTCCTGCCCCAGCATCTGCATCAACAGGCGCGTAAGGCCGAAGCCGAAGCCGCCGTGGGGCGGCGCGCCGTAGCGGAAGAAGTCCAGGTAGTACTGGATCGGCCCGGTATCCACACGCTTGTCGCGCGCCTGCTCGAGCAGCACGGGGAGGCGGTGCTCGCGCTGAGCGCCGGTAGTGATCTCGATCCCGCGCCACAGCAGGTCGAAGCTCTTGGTCACCCCCGGCCGATCGGGGTAGCGCATGTGGTAGAAGGGCCGCACCGCCGTCGGGTAGTCGGTGACGAACACGAACTCGTGGCCGTGACGCTCGGCGACGATCGCGCACAGCGCACGCTCGCTCGGCGGGTCGAGGTCGTCGTCGGGCCCCGGCACATGCTCGTGCCCGTGCTCGCGCAGCAGCGCCTTGGCCTCTTCGATCGTGACGCGCGGGAACGGCAGGCTCGGCACCACCAGCTCGACGCCGAAGGTCTCGCGGATCGCCTCGCCGTGCTCGGCCGCGACGACGCCAAAGACATGCGCCAGCCACGCCTCCTCGAAGGCCATCACATCCTCGTGCGAGTCCACCCAGGAGATCTCGACGTCGACGCTCGTGAACTCCGTGTCGTGGCGCGAGGTGAACGACGGGTTGGCGCGGAACACCGGGCCAACCTCAAAGACCTTGCCAAAGCCCGCCGACATCGCCATCTGCTTGTAGAACTGCGGCGACTGCGCGAGGTAGGCCGTGCGCTCGAAGTACTCCACCTTGAACAGCTCCGCGCCCGACTCGCTCGCGGAGCCCATGAACTTCGGCGTGTGCAGCTCGAAGAAGCCCTGCGCCCGCCAGTGCTCACGCATCGCGTGCTCAACGGTGCTCTGCACCTCGAAGATCAGCCGCCGATCGGGGCGGCGCAGGTCGAGGTAGCGCCAGTCAATCCGCTTGTCGAGCGCCGACTCCGGCGTCACCGGCAGTTCGGGCTCCGCTGAGGAGTCGACCTCGAGGTTGTGCAGGCGGATCTCCACGCCACCGAGGCGCACACGCTCGTCGGCGACAACCTCACCGGTAAGTGTCACCGCCGACTCGTCGGTCAGCTCGGAGATGCGCTCGTTGAGCTCACTCGGTGGGTCGTGCTTCTCGAGTACGACCTGGGCAAGGCCGGTTTCATCGCGCAGGATCACGAACTGCATGCGCTTCTGGTCGCGCACCGCGTTGACCCATCCGCGCAAACGCACGGTCTCGCCCACCTTTGCGGCGAGACCGGCTATCAGGGTCCGTTCCACGCGGCCGATCGTATAGAAGGCCGGGCTCGCACGCCCAACGCGGTAAAGAACAAAGCCCGTGGGCCGGCCTGGCGACCGGCTGCGACACCCTCTAGGCTGCACCCTGAGGATGAGCCGGCGGGAGCAGATCAGGATGGAGGCCGATCAGGTCGCGGCGTTCCTGGAGCAGGAGCGCACCGTCGTGTGCGCCACGGTCGGGCCGCGCGGGTGGCCGCACCTGATGCCGCTGTGGTATGTGCTGCGCGAGCGTACCGGCGGCCGGCCGGGCCCTCAGCTGTGGTCGTGGACGTACGCGGCCTCGCAGAAGGTGCGCAATCTGGAGCGCGACCCGCGCGCGACGCTGCAGGTGGAGGCGGGCGAGGTCTACCAGGAGCTGCGCGGGGTGATGCTCGAATGCGAGGTGGCGATCCACCGCGACCTCGAGATCGTCAAAGCGCTGGGGCACGAGATCTTCGCCCGCTACGCCTCCCCTCGCGGCCAGCCCCCGGCGACGGAGCTGCCGCAGGAGGTTGGGGCAATCGTCGACCAGCAAGCGAACAAAAGGGTGGCGCTGCAGTTCATCGAGCTCGACCGGGCAACGTGGGATCACCGCAAGCTCGGCGGGGTCTACTGAGTTGAGTGAGGCTGAAATGGAGCCGTTGAAGGGACTGATTCTCTCGGGAGGCAAGGGCACGCGCCTGCAGCCGATCACGCACACCAGCGCCAAGCAGCTCGTGCCGGTGGCCAACAAGCCGGTGCTGTTCTACGGGATCGAGGCGATGGCGCAGGCGGGGATCGAGGAGGTGGGCATCATCATCGCCCCCGAGACCGGCCCGGAGATCGAAGCGGCTGCGGGCGATGGCTCGCGCTTCGGGGTGCGGATCACCTACGTGGTGCAGGACCAGCCCGCGGGCCTGGCACATGCGGTGCTGACCGCCGAGGAGTTCCTGGCGGGCAGCCCGTTCGTGATGTACCTCGGGGACAACCTGCTGCAGGGCGGCATCTCCGACCTCGTGGCGGCCTTCAGGGAGCACGCCCCCGATGCCCTGATCCTGCTGACGCCGGTGGCGGATCCCGAGAACTATGGGGTGGCCGAGCTGGCACCGGCAGATGATCGTGCCCACCCATCCCAGGAGGGGACGGGCCGGGTGGTGCGTCTCGTCGAGAAGCCCACACAGCCGGCAACCGACCTCGCGCTGGTGGGCGTGTACATGTTCACCGCCCAAATCCACGACGCCGCGCGGGCGATCGAGCCCTCCGCGCGGGGCGAGCTCGAGATCACCGATGCGATCCAGCATTTGGTGGACGCGGGCCTGCGCGTGGAGCCCCACATCGTGCGGGGCTGGTGGAAGGACACCGGCCGCCTCGAGGACATGCTCGAGGCCAACCGGCTGATTCTCGACAACATCGTGCGCAGCGTGGAGGGCGAGCTGATCGACTCTCAGGTCGAGGGCCGCGTGGTGGTCGAGCCCGGTGCGCGGCTGGAGCGCACGCGGGTGCGCGGCCCGGCCGTGATTGGCGCAGGGGCGCAGCTGCGCGACTGCTACATCGGCCCCTACACCGCGATCGGTGACGGCTGTGCGATCAGCGGCGCAGAGGTCGAGCACTCGATCCTGCTGGCCGGCTCCTCGGTGTGCGACCTCGACGGCCGCATGGAGTCCTCGCTGCTGGGCCGCAACGTGACCGTCCGCCGCGGCGACCGCCAGCCACGCGCCTACCGCTTCATGGTCGGCGACAACTCCGACATCTCGATCCTGTGAGGCTGCTCCTCGCAGGCGCCGCAGGGATGCTGGGCCACGATGTGCAGAGCACGGGCGAGCGCGCGGGACACGAGCTGGTGCTGGTGGACCTGCCCGAGCTCGACATCACCGACGCAGACGCCGCGGAGGTATTCCTACGCGAGCACCGCCCGGAGGCGGTGCTGAACTGCGCGGCCTGGACCGACGTCGACGGGGCCGAGACCCATCGCGAGCAGGCCTACGCCGTCAATGCCGAGGGAGCGGGCAACCTCGCGCGGGCCGCGGCGGCGATTGGGATCCCGATGCTGCACATCTCGACCGACTACGTCTTCGACGGACGCGCCCCGCTCGATGCCCAGGGCCGCGAACGCGCGTACGTGGAGTCCGATCCTACCGGCCCCCGCTCGGTGTACGGCCAGAGCAAGCTCGCCGGCGAGCAGCAGGTGCTGGCGGCCTCACCCCGCCACGCGGTGGTGCGCACCGCGTGGCTGTATGGGGTGCACGGGCGCAACTTCGTCGACACGATGCTGCGCCTCGCGGACGAACGCGATGCGGTGCAGGTGGTCGACGACCAGATCGGCTCCCCCACCTGGTCGGGGCACCTGGCGCCGGCAGTGCTCGGGCTGCTGGAGCGCGGGGTGAGCGGCCTCGTCCATCACACCGGGGCCGGCGCCGTCTCCTGGAACGGGTTCGCGCAGGAGATCTTCCGCCAGGCCGAGCGTCCCTGCCGCGTGGAGGCGCTCAGCAGCGAGCAGATGGCACGGCCCGCGCCGCGCCCGGGGTGGTCGGTGCTGGAGAGCGAGCGCGACGACGTCCTGCCGATGCCCGACTGGCGCGAGGGCCTGGCGGGGTACTTGGCAGCCCGCGATGGGGTTGCCCGAGTATGACGAAGACCATCGACACAGGCAGCCTTCGGCTCGTGGCTCGGAGCGCTCTGGGATGATGCGCACATGAGACTTCTGGTTTGTGGCGGCGCCGGCTTCATCGGCTCGCACTTTGCGCGGGTGCGCGTGCACGAGCACGGCGACGAGGTGGCAGTGCTCGACAAGCTCACCTACGCCGGCCGCGAGGAGAATCTACAGGACATCGCCGACTCAGCCGGCTTCCGTTTCATCCGCGGCGGCATCGAGGATCCCCAGGCGGTGGCCGGGGCGCTCGACAGCCCCGAGCGGGGAGCGCGGCCGGAGGCGATCGTGAACTTCGCCGCCGAGACGCACGTCGACCGCTCGATCGCCGAGCCCGACGCATTCGTGCGGACACATGCGCTCGGCACCTACGTGCTGCTGGAGGCCGCACGGGAGCGGGGCCTGCGCTACCTGCAGGTGTCCACCGACGAGGTGTACGGGTCGATCGAGGTGGGCACCTTCAACGAGTCCTCGCCCCTGCATCCCTCCTCGCCGTACTCGGCGACCAAGACGGGGGCGGACCTGCTGGTGCAGAGCTACTTCCACACCTACGGGCTGCAGGCGACCATCTGCAGGGGATCCAACAACTACGGCTCCCACCAGTATCCGGAGAAGCTGATCCCGCTGATGATCCTCAACGCGCTGCACAGCGATCCGCTGCCGGTGTATGGGGACGGCAGGCAGGTGCGCAACTGGATCCACGCCAGCGACTTCGCGCGGGCGATCGGCTGTGTACTGGAGCAGGGCGCCGCGGGGGAGGTTTACAACGCAGGTGGCCCCGACGAGCTCGCCAACATGGATGTGGTGAGGCGGATCCTCGAGCTGACCGCCGCGGAGGAGTCGTTGATCGAGCACGTCACCGATCGCCCCGGCCACGACCGCCGCTACTCACTCTCCTCCAACAAGGTGCGCGCCCTGGGCTGGGAGCCACGGGTGCGCTTCGAGGAGGGACTCGAGCAGACCGTCACCTGGTACCGCGAAAACGCGTGGTGGTGGGAGCCAATCCGCTCCGGCGACTACCGGACCTACTACGAAAACCAGTACGGCCGCGCGCTGAGCTAGCCGCGCGGCCGTTGGCCGCTACTCCTTCTCGTCGTCGCGTCTGTAGCCGAGGCGCGCCGAGATACGGTCGGCGGTTGAGACGAGGTGCGGGCCGAGGTGCTCGACCAGCTCCTCCAGCGAGATCATCGAGCTGTGCGCCGCCATGTTGACGGCAGCGACGACCTCGCGTGACTCCGAGCGCACCGGCGCTGAGATCGAGTGCAGGCCGGGCACGAGCTCCTCGTCGTTGACCGCGAAGCTCTCCTCGCGCACGTGCTCGAGCTCCGAGCGCAGGCCCTTCTTGCTCGTGATCGTGTTGGGGCCGCGCTTGGCGAGCTTCATCTCGCCCAGCAGGCCGCGTTGCTCGTGATCGGGGAGGTAGGCCAGCAGCAGCTTGCCCATCGAGGTGCAATAGGCGGGCAGCCGCGAGCCCAGCGAGATCCCCAGATCGATCTTGCTCTGCCCGCGGCGGAAGCTGCGGGCACGATCGACGTAGAGGATCTCCGGTCCGTCGAGCACGGCGAGGTTGACGGTGTAGGAGGTGCGCTGGCGCAGTTCCTCCAGGTAGGGACGCGAATGCTCGCGCAGCCCGGTGGAATTGAGCGCCGACATCCCCAGATCGGTGACGCGCAGCCCCAGCCGGTACTTGCGTGAGGCCCCCTGCTCGAGATAGCCGAGCGCGACGAGCGTGATCACGTAGCGGTGCGTTGTGCTGCGGCTCATCCCCAATTCGTCGGCGATGTCCGCGATTCCGAGCACCGGGCGCTCCGGTGTGAAGCAGCCCAGAATTGCAAGCCCGCGCTCCAGCGACTGCGAGTAGCGCGGTTCGCGCAGACTGGGGATTGCGGGCACCCATTCCCCGTCGGCGTTGAGTCTGTCAGTATGTGAGCTTGTTCTTGGCATTTGTACGGTGGACCCCTGTCCTTAGTCCCGGGTAATCTGGACCCCCTGCTGGGGCCAAGCATGTCTGAACAACGATCATACTTCGAAGTTCGGATGTTCTCAATCATAAGCACGGGCTTTCTACGGACGCTCGTCTGGTACTCCCCCGGATCACAGGCGATATCGACGCTCACGCCCCGTTGCGCGCACCCCGGCAACCCCCGCGACATACCGGCTCCGGCAGCGATTCCGCCGTGGGTGGGACCCATGCAGGCGGTGGAACCGGCGGCCCCGGGCGGCTCGCACACCCAGGCGCACTCGAACGCACACGAGTCCTCGCATACCCAGGAGTTCGCACGCCTGCGACGGCCCCGCTGGCCCAAACGCCGGCTCTGAGGCTCAGGAGAAGCCAGCGCGGCTTGGGCACATACGGGCCAGCGCACATTCGTTGCAGGCAGGGTTGCGCGCATGGCAGGTGCGTCGCCCGTGGCGCAGGAGGTTGACGTGCAGCTCCAGCTCCTCGCCGGGAGGGGTGAGGGCGAGCATCTGGTCGTGTAGCTCCTCGAACGGGGCGCCGGCGCGAAGCAACCCCAAGCGCATCCCCACGCGCGAGACGTGCGTGTCCACTGGGACGTCGCGCAGGCCATATGCGAACAGGAGCACACACGCCGCAGTCTTGCGCCCGACCCCCGGAAGGCTCGTCAGGTAGTCGCGTGCCTGCGCCAACGGAACACGTGCCAACCACTCCAGCGAAAGCTCGTTCGAGCGGTCGCCCACTTTGGTTGGAGCCCCACTCGAGCTGTTGCCCACCTCGGCTGGAGCGCCACTGACACCACCCGCTGGAGTCTCTGAGATGGCATGCAGGATCGCTTGGATGCGCCTCGACTTCACCTTCGAGATACCACCCGGGCGGATCGCCTCCTCGACCTCGGCGAGGGGTGCGTCGCGCACCGCCTCCCAGGTCGCCAGCCGCGTGCGCAGCCGCAGGTAGGCCACGTCGCGATTGCGGTCGTTGGTGCTCTGCGAGAGCACCGTCAACACCAGCTCCGCCAGCGCGTCGCCGTGCGGGGCCATGCGCGGGATCCCGTACACCTCGCGCAGGCGATCGCGCACCGCACGCACGCGGCGGCGGGTGGGTGGGATCCAGCTGGCGGTGGGCACCGCGCCACGGTAGGGTACGCGGCCCGTGGGCACCGCGCCACGGTAGGGCACGCGGCCCGTGGACACCGCGCCACGCAGGGCACACGACCCGTGGACACCGCGCCGCGCAGGGCACGCGGCCCGCATCCCGCGGGGCCGGTATATGCTCGGCGGGTGCCGGTCGTGAGCGAGCACGCCGCCCGGGCCGACGACCTCGTGAACAGCCGGCTGCGCGGAAGCGGGCTATGGAGTCCGCCGGTGGTCGCACTCGCGGTGGCGATCCCATTGGCGGCCGCCTATCTGGCGGCGGCACCACCGAGCGGCGACCTGGCGGCGGCGACCTACCGCAGCGACCTGTTCGCCCGGGTGGGGCTCACGCTGTGGGACAACGGCTGGTATGGCGGCCACTACCTCCCCGGCTACTCGCTGCTGGCCCCGGCCCTCGGCGCGCTCGCCGGCAACCGTCTGCTGCTCGCACTCTGCACGATTGCGGCGGCGGGGCTGTTCGGGCTGATCGCGCAGCGCATCTTCGGCATCGCCGGGGCACGCGTCGCGGCAGGGTCATTCGCGCTGGGCGCCTCGGTGACGATGCTCTCCGGGCGCGTGGCCTTCACCCTCGGGCTGGCGCTGGGGCTGCTCGCGGTGGTGGCATTGCAGCGTCGACTCTTCTCCGCCGCGCTCGTGCTCACGCTGCTCTCCAGCCTCGCCAGCCCCGTCGCCGGCGCCTTCCTGGCGCTGGGCGGGGTGGCCTACGCGCTGGCGGGCGTGGGCAACCTAAAACTCCAGCAGCGGGTGCTGGGGCACAGGCTCGCGCGGGTGGGAACAGCCGACTCGCGGGGGCAGTTGTGGCGGGGGCTGGCGATCGCCGCGGCGGGGCTGGCTCCGATCGTGGTGTTTGCGCTCGCGTTCCCCGAAGGCGGGTATGAGCCGTTTGCACCCTCCGTGTTCTGGCCGGGCGTAGTGGGCGTCGTGCTGATCGCGTTGCTGCTGCCCCGCTTCGGCCAGCAGCCGCGCGCCGCGCGCTTGCTCACCTGGGGGGCATGGCTGTACGCACTGGCGCTGGTGGGCTCCTTCGCGCTGCACACCCCCGTGGGCGGCAACGCGGCACGCCTCGGCGAGCTCCTCGCCGCCCCGCTGGTGGCGGGCGCCCTATGGGAGAGCCACCGCCTGGCATTGCTGATCTTGGCGCCGCTGCTCCTCTACTGGCAGCTGGAGACCCCGGTCAACGACGTCTCGGAACTGATGGGGGACCCGTCGGTGAACGCCTCCTACTACGCCCCGCTGCTCAGCGAGCTGCAGCATCGCGCGCATGGGGCGCCGCTGCGTGTGGAGGTGCCGCAGACGGGTGCGCACTGGGAGTCGGTGTACCTGCCCGAGCACGGCTCGATTCTGCTGGCAAGGGGGTGGGAGCGCCAGCTCGACACCCGCTATGCCGCGCTTTTTTACTCGCCAACGCTCACCCCCACGGCCTACCGAGAATGGCTGCGCGAAAACGCGATCTCCTACGTCGCGCTCCCCGACGTGCGCCTCGACTTCTCGGGCACCGCGGAGGGCCGTCTGATCGCAGGGGGGCTGCCCTACCTGCACGAAGTGTGGCGCTCGGCGCACTGGCGTCTGTTCGCGGTCGCGCAAGCGCCCGGGCTGGCGGCGGCGCCGGCGCGGCTCACCTCGATGGGCGCCGACTCCTTCACGCTCACCGCCCCGCGCGCGGGCAGCTATGAGGTGCGCGTGCGCTACACCCCCTACTGGGCGCTTCAGCAGGGGCACGGGTGCGTGCGCAGCGCACCGGGTGGCTGGACCACGGTCGAAGCGCACACCGCAGGCACGATCGAGGTGGGAATCGACTTCTCTCTTACGCGGATCTTCAGTCAGGGTCAGCGATGCGCCTGATCATCCATTAGGCTGTCTCGATGGTCGCTCGGCTCGGCGTCATACAGGCACGCGTGTTGCCGAAGGGCTGGCTCGACCTGCTGCGCCAGCTGGCGCTGTTCGGGACCGCCTACCTCGCCTACCGCGTGGTGCGGGGGATGGTCGAGGGGCGCGCCACCGCCGCTTTCCAGCACGCCCGCGAGCTGATCCACATCGAGGAAACGATGCACGTCTTCGTGGAGCCCTCGATCCAGGCGTGGGCGGCGAGCAGCCACCTGCTGATGGACGTGTCGAGCTGGCTGTACGTCAACGCCCAGACCAGCGTGACGGTGGGTGCGCTGATCTACCTCTATCTGCGCCACAACCGTTCGTTCTACTTCGTGCGCAACATGCTGATGATCGCGATGGCGATCGCGTTGGTCGCCTACGCGGTGTTCCCCACGGCGCCGCCGCGGTTTATGCCGGAGTGGGGCTTCTTCGACCCCGTGGCGGACTTCACCGGGATGCGTCTGGACACGGGGCACGGCGGAGGCGGCACCACGACCGCGCTCACCAACCTCTACGCCGCGGTGCCCTCGATGCACGTGGCGTTTGCGCTGCTGATCGGCTGGCCCCTGGCGCGCCTGGTGCGCTGGCGGGCGCTGCGCGTGCTGTGGCTGCTGTACCCGCTGCTGATGGCGTTCGTGATCATCGCCACCGCCAACCACTTCATCCTCGACGCGCTGCTCGGGGCGGTGACCGCCGGGCTCTCCGCCTACGGGGCGCTGTGGCTGGCGCGCGCGCGTCCCGCCGCTTGGCGCTTCGCCTGAGATGCCCCCCCGACATACACCCCCAACGAGAGTACCCGGGCGACGCAGTGGCCGACCCCCGGCGGGGGCGGGACGGCGAGGACGACGCCGGGACCGACCGGCCCGCTCCGGGCGCGTTTTTCGCGGCAGCGGGCAACGCCGCGAGCTGGTGCGCAACCGCCTGATCGAGTCGCGGCTGACACCCAACACGATCTCGCTGACCGGTTTGGCGCTGAACGTGGTGGCGGCGATGCTGGTGTGGGAAAGCCTGTTCTTCCTCGGTGGGATCGCGTTCGTGGTCGGCTCGGTGATGGACACGCTCGACGGCCGCTACTCGCGGATGTCCGGCAAGGGCACCCCCTTCGGGGCCTTCCTCGACTCGACGCTCGACCGCATCGAGGAGGGAATCGTGCTGACGGCCGTGTGCGGCTACTTCGCGCTGCGCGGCGATCGCGTGGCGGCCGCCGCGGTGGTGGTCGCGGTGCTGGCATCGTTGATGGTGTCCTACACCCGCGCTCGCGCGGAGGCGCTGGGGGTGGAATGCAAGGTGGGGATCGCCACGCGGCCGGTGCGCGTCGTAATCCTGGCGGTCGGGCTGATCGCCGCGGAAGGGGCTCCGTTCGGCAAGGGCGCCGTGCTTGGCACCTCCGAAATGCTGTCCTACGCGGTGTACGCGCTGGCAGCGCTCAGCGTGATCACCGTCTTCCAGCGCATCTGGCACGTGCGCCGCGAGCTGTCCGGGTAGTCTCCGGGGATGACTTCAACTAACGACAACGGCGCCGCCACCAACGGTGTGGCGCGCTACCGGGGCGACAAAGTGAGGGTGGCGATCATCGGCGTGGGCAACTGCGCCTGCTCGTTTGTGCAGGGCGTGCACTACTACGCCGACGCCGACCCCTCCCAGCGCGTGCCCGGTTTGATGCACGTGGACCTCGGCGGCTACCACGTGCGCGACATCGAGTTCACCGCCGCGTTCGACATCGACCGCGCGAAGGTCGGCAAAGACCTCGGGCAGGCGATCTGGGCGGGCCAGAACAACACGATCAAGTTCGCCACCGGCGGACGGAGCGTGCCGAGCAAGCTCGGCGTGCCGGTGCACCGCGGGATGACCCACGACGGGCTGGGCAAGTACCTCAAGGAGAAGATCACAAAGGCCCCCGGCGAGACCGCGGACATCGTGAAGATCCTTACGGAGACCCACACCGACGTCGTGGTCTCCTATCTGCCGGTGGGAAGCGAGCAGGCGACCAAGTGGTATGTCGAGCAGGTGCTGGAGGCGGGCTGCGCGTTCGTCAACTGCATCCCCGTGTTCATCGCCCGCGAGAACTACTGGGACCGGCGCTTCAAGCAGGCGGGCCTGCCGATCGTCGGCGACGACATCAAGTCGCAGGTGGGCGCGACGATCGTGCACCGCTCGCTCGCACGGCTGTTTGGCGACAGGGGCGTGCGGATCGTGCACACCTCGCAGCTGAACGTGGGCGGCAACATGGACTTCTACAACATGCTGGAGCGCGAGCGGTTGGAGTCGAAGAAGATCTCCAAGACCAACGCCGTCACCTCGATCATGGAGGACGAGCTGCCCGCCAACGACGTGCACGTGGGGCCATCGGACTACGTGCCGTGGCTGACCGACCGCAAGTGGGCGCACATCCGCCTGGAGGGCCAGGCGTTTGGCGACGTGCCGCTGACGGCGGAGCTGAAGCTGGAGGTGTGGGACTCCCCCAACTCGGCGGGGATCGTGATCGACGCGGTGCGCTGCTGCAAGCTGGCGCTCAACCACGGCGTCGCGGGGCAGCTGGACGGGCCGTCGTCGTACCTGATGAAGTCGCCCCACAACCAGCGCCCCGACGATCAGGCGCGCGGGGACACCGAGAAGTTCATCGCCAAGTACGCACGCGGATCCGGCCCCCACCCGCCCAGCGCGACGCCGGGTCGCAAAGCCCCAAAAGTTGCGAAGCCCGCCCGCGCCTCGAAGTAGCCATATACGACCCCTACCACTTCACAAAATGAAGGGTTGGGGGCCGAAAAGTACATACAACACCCCACCCCCACAGCCGAAGGTGCCTGCTCGCGGGCCTGGAGCTAACCTGAGAACGATGGCGCAACCGCTCTCGATCGCCCACGTCACCCCCTACCCGTGGGAGGCGCAGGAGAACGAGGTCAATGCGTACGTGAGGGGCGTGGCGAGCGAGTTCTCGCGGCGCGGGCACCGCGTGCTGATCCTCGCCCCATCGCGCTCGCAGGAGCAGGTGCGAGCCTCGCGGCGGGCGCTGCGGGCGGCCCGCGAAGAGCCTCAGAGCCTGTTGGAGGGCAGCGACGGTGGCGAGCCAACGGTGATCGCGGTGGGCGAGGTGCTGGACGTCCCCACCGGTTCGAGCAAGCCGGCACGGGCGCTGCCGATCGACGTGGCGCGCACGATCGAGGAGCTGCTGAGCGCGATCGAGCTGGACTTCGTCCATGTGCACGAGCCGTTCGCGCCGAGCACCGCCAACGCCGCGCTGCGCCACTCGCGGGCGCTCAACGTAGGCTCCTTCCACGCGCCGACCGAGCGGTTGCTTTCCACGCTGCTGGGAAGACGCTTCGTGACGACCTTCTTCGGCCGGCTGGACGCGCGCACGGCGAGCTTCCCGGAGACCGCGCAGCTGATGGCGCGCCACTTCCCAGCCGACTATCGGCTGGTGGCCCCGGCGGCGAGCGGGGCATGGCAGACGGGCGAAGAGGGCACCGCAGACGCAAGTTCGGGCGATGCACCCAGCGTGACGGAGCACGGATGGAGCGAGGTCGCCGACGAGATCGAAGAGATCTATCGCGAGCTGGCCGGGCGCCGGCGCGACCCGAAGGGCGATCCCACGCTGCGCCGCCGGCTGAAGGGAAGGCCGACGATCGACGTGGACCTGCATATGCACACCGACCACTCCCACGACTGCGCAACGCCGGTGGAGGTGCTGCTGGCGACCGCCCGCGAGCAGGGCCTCGGGGCGATCGCGGTGACGGACCACAACGAGGTGTCCGGGGCGCTGGAGGCCCACGCGGCGGCGGAATCGGATCCCGCCCACCCCGTCAAGGTGATCGTTGGCGAGGAGGTGAAGACCGCCGGCGAAGGCGAGGTGATCGGGCTGTTCATCGAGGAGCGCATCCCGCGCGACATGACGCTGGCGGAGACGATCGCCGAGATCAAGCGCCAGGGTGGTTTGGTGTATGTGCCGCACCCGTTCGACCGCATGCACGCGGTGCCCGACTACGAGTACCTGCTGCCGGTGCTCGACGAGGTGGACGCGATCGAGGTGTTCAACCCGCGCGTGGCGATCGGCGCGTTCAACGAGGAGGCGGCGCGCTTTGCCACCAAGTACCGGATCCCGGCGGGCGCCGGCTCGGACTCGCACGTCGCCCAGGGCCTCGGCTCGGTGCGGGTGAGGATGCGCGACTTCGATGGCCCGCAGGAGTTCATGCAGTCGCTGCGCGACGCCGAGATCGTGACGCGCCCGAGCAGTCTGCTGTACGTGCAGGCGCTGAAGTTTTTGGAGACCCGCGCCACGCCCCCCTCGGCGCGAAGGGCAAGAAGGGCGCGGCGGGTGCGTCGCGCCACGGGCAACAACCCCCGGCCATGACCGCTGGAAAAGCGGCCCGGCAAACGCCGCTGACCCCGCAACGCACGATGCAGCTCCAAGGACAAGCCGCCGCGCCGTCAAAACCAACGGCGTCGATGCCCGCAACCGATGACGAGATCCGCGAGAAGTACTTGGAGCGAGCGATCCGCGAGCTCAACACGCTCACGCGCGATCTGCAGTCGTGCCCGCACTGCCCGCGCGGCAACCTGATGCCGGTGCTCGGCAGCGGCCACCCGCAGGCCGACGTAATGCTGCTCAAGCACGCGCCGATGCCCTCGGAGGTCGAGGAGGGCGTCGCCTTCTACGGCCGCGCGGGGGGTGCGCTGATGAAGTCGCTCAAGCGCCTTTCGATCGACCCGCTGGCCGTCTATGGCACGCTGTGCGTGAAGTGCCCTCTCGGCGACTCCTCACTGGCCGAGCCGGAGTGCGTGGCGCGCGTGGTCGAGGAGATCGCGATCGTGCAGCCGAAGATCATTGTGGCGATGGGCGCGGAGGCGCTGACGGCACTGAACGACCTCGAAATCCCGCTCGCCCGCCCGCTCGCCCCCCGGCTTGGCGAGATCCAGCAGCTGACCCCCTCGATCGACGCGCTGTATGTGCCCAACATCGACGAGTCGCTCGACGGGCAGGACTCAAAGCGCGCCTTCTGGGAGGCCTTCCGGGCGCTCGGCGAGTGGTGGTCGGCACAGCCTCCCTATTGAGCTGTTCCCACCGGCGCATGCGCCGGTGGGCGGGGCAGCGCATGCGCTGCCCCGGACCAGGCCGCATGCGGCCTGGTCTATGAGATATTCAGGATGATCTTGCCGAGCTTGCCGCCCGCCGCGAAAGCGTCGTAGGCCGCGGCGGCCTCATCGAGCGGGTAGGTCGCTGCGATCGGCACCGCGAGGGCGCCCGAGGCGAGCAGCGGCAGCACTTCGCGCTCCAGGGCGCGGGCCGCGAGCGCTTTCTCCTCCAGCGGCCGCGCGCGCAGCGTGGAGCCGTGGATGCGCGCGCGCTTGCCCATCAGCGCGAGCAGGTT
This sequence comes from Solirubrobacteraceae bacterium, assembly GCA_049510515.1. Lineage (GTDB taxonomy): Bacteria > Actinomycetota > Thermoleophilia > Solirubrobacterales > Solirubrobacteraceae > Palsa-744. Next base: position 15,473 of record JBEKYV010000016.1, read on the forward strand.
CAGCTCGCACTTGACGCCGGCGGACACGCCGATCACCGTGATCCGCCCGCCGGTCGCGAGCGCGTTCAGGTTGTCTGCCATGTTGGGGGCGCCTACCAGCTCCAGGATTACATCGAACGGCCCGTGCTCGGCAAAGCCCTCGGGCGCGATCGCTTCGGCGCCGAGCGCCGCGACCTCGGGGCGTGACTCCTCGCGGCGCACCGTCGCCGTCACGCGCGCGCCGCTCGCACGGGCGAGCTGGATCGCCGCGGTGCCGACCCCCCCGGCGCCGCCGTGCACGAGCAGGCGCTCTCCCGGACGCAGGCCGGCCTGCGTGAAGATCGCGTCGTGGGCAGTCGTGAACACCTCGGGCACCCCACCGGCGGCGGGCCACCCCAGCACGTCGGGGACGGGCATCAGCTGGCGCTCGTGCACCACGCACAGCTCGGCCTGCGCGCCGCCGCCGACGATCGCCATCACACGCGCGCCCTGCGCGAAGCGCTCCGCCCCCGGGCCGAGCGCGGCTACCTCCCCTGCCAGCTCCATCCCGGGGATCTCCTGCGGCGAGCCGGGGGGCGCCGGGTAGAGCCCGCGGCGCTGCATCATGTCGGCGCCGTTGAGCCCCGCCGCGTGCACGCGCACCAGCACCTCACCCGTTCCCGGCACCGGATCGGGGTGCTCCTCGATCACGATCTCCTGCTCGCGGATGGTGGCGGCGCGCATCGAGTGGAAGCCTACCCGCCGTCCGCCTCTGAACCAGCCTCGGGGGAGGCATCCGCGGACGAGGGGACATCCGCCGTGGCGCTGCCACCTTCGCGCTCCAGCAGCGCCACACACTCCACATGATGTGTCTGCGGGAACATGTCCACCGGGCGCACCTTGCGCAGTACCCATCCGGCCTCGACCAGCTGCGCGGCGTTGGGGGCGAGCGTGGTGGGGTTGCAGGAGATATACACGATCCGCTTCGGGGCCGACTCGATGATCCGGCGGACCACTTTCTGGGAGAGCCCGGCGCGCGGCGGATCGACGACCAGCACGTCGGGGCGCCCGGCGCGGGCCAGCAGCTCCGGCAGCGCCAGGCGGGCGTCGCCGGCGAAGAAGTGGACGTTAGCGATCTCGTTGCGCCGCGCGGCGGCGATCGCGTCGGCCACGGCCTGCTCCACCAGCTCGATCCCCCACACCTCGCCGGCGCGGGGCGCCAGCGTCAGCGCGATCGTGCCGGTGCCGCAGTAGAGGTCGTACACCCGCTCCCACCCCTCCAGGGCGGCGTACTCGGCGGCGATCCCGTACAGCACCTCCGCCATCTCGGTGTTGGTTTGGAAGAACGCCTCGGGGGAGATGCGCAGCTCCAGCTCGCCGAGGCGCTCGGGCAGCTCCGCATCGCCCCACACCAGCTCGGTCTCGCCGCCCGCGGTCGTCTCGGCGAGCTGGCGCGAGCGCGTCCACAACACGCCGGAGAGATGCTCACCCAGCTCGGCGGCGAGCGCCGCCGCCAGCGAGGGGGCGTCGAGCTCGCCCTCCGTTGTGACGATGCGCACCTGCAGCTTGCCCGTGCGCCGCCCCTCGCGCACCACGAGGTTGCGCAGCAGCGCGCGGCCGTCGGGGGCGGGGTTGGTGCGCTCATCGCCTCGTGCCGACCTGCCGCGGGTAGAGCCCGCGGGATCAGACGTGACCGCCTGCTCGCCATCCGTCAAGGCGCCGTTGCCAGCCGCGCGAGCGCCGTTGACCTCACTGGGGCGATCGCCGAGACCGCCGCCCTCCTCGCCGCCGCGGCTCCACGCGCGCAGCCCCTGCTCGCGGCACCATCCCATCGCCACCCGGCGGGCCTGGTTGCCCTTCTCGGAGGCCAGCAAACAGTCGTCGATTGCCAGCACCATGTTCCAGCCGGCGGGGGCGTGAAAGCCGCAGACGAGCTCATCTGTGTCCAGGTCGTGGCCGAAGGAGTACTCCAGCTTGTTGCGGTAGCGCCACTGCTCCAGCGCCGGCACGATCGGCTCGACCGTGAAACCCTCGAAGCCTCCCAGCCGGCGTATGGCCTCCTGGGCTTGGGTTTGCTTGATCTCCAATTGGCGCTCGTAAGGGAGCACCTGCCACGGCACGCCTGGGTGCTCGGCGCGTGGGGCGATCCGCTCGGGACCGGCCCGCAGGATCTCAAGCGTGCGGGCGTGGGCGTAGTTGCGCTTGCGCTTGTACACCACCGCGCGCACGCGGTCGCCGGGGATCGCGCCGGCGACGAACACCACGTAGCCGTGCTCGCCCAGCCGCGCCACCCCCTCGCCGCCGTAGGCGAGCGAGTCGACCGTCAGCTCCAGCTCCTGGCCGCGCTCCGGGCGCTCACTCATGTGGATGCGCCGCCCACCGCATCCACGCCGCCCGCATCCGGGTCGCCCGCATCGAGACCGGTCAGTAACTCGAGCAGCGCCTTCTGCGCGTGACGGCGGTTCTCGGCCTGCTCCCAGATGCGCTGGCGCGTGCCGTACATCACCTCGGGCGTGATCTCCTCGCCGGGGTGGGCGGGAAGGTCGTGCATCGCAAACGCACCCGGCGCCGCCGCGTCCAGCAGTGCATCATCGACGCGGTAGTTCGCCAGCGCCTCGCGCCGCTCGCGCGCGGTGGCCTCATCGCCCATGCTCACCCAAACGTCGGCGT
>JBEKYV010000160.1:0-7563 GCA_049510515.1 Solirubrobacteraceae bacterium
CCGGCTCACCGGCGCCTCCCCCCTGACGCGAGACGTCCGGCTCGCCGTGCGCCTCGTCGATCGTTTCCTGCGCGCCCACCGTGAGCACGGGATGCGGGCTGACCTCGATCAGCGTCCGTAGGCCCGCATCGAGCAGTGCCCGTGTCGCTTGCTGGAATTGCACAGTCTGGCGGAGGTTGCGGTACCAGTAGCCGGCGTCGAGCTCCGCGGTGTCCACTAGCCCGCCGGTGACCGCCGAATAGAACGGGATCGTCCCCGCGCGCGGAGCGATCCCCGCGCAGCCCTCCAGCAGCTCCGCCCGAACAGCCTCGACCTGCGCGGAGTGCGCGGCGTAATCGACCGCGATCTTGCGAGCCCTGATCTCGCTCGCCTCGCACTCCTGAAGCAGCTCCCTCAGCGCGTCCGGCTCCCCGGACACCACAACCGAGCGCGGCCCATTCACCGCTGCGAGGGCAGCGCGCTCGCCGAAGCGCTCGAGCAGCGACTCCGCCTCCCGGGCCGTGAGCGCGAGCGAGACCATCCCGCCCTCGCCGGCCAGGGCGAGCAGCGCCCGACTGCGAAGCGCCACGACTCTGGCCGCGTCCTCCAGCGACAGGCCGCCCGCCACGAACGCCGCGGCAATCTCCCCCTGGGAGTGACCGGCCACGGCATCCGGCTGCACCCCGCATGCGCGCCACACACCCGCCAGCGACACCATCACCGCGAACAGCGCCGGCTGCACCACATCGACGCGGTCCAATCGCGGCGCGCCCTCCCCGCCCCGCAGCACCTCCTCCAGACGCCACGGGACGAACGGCTCGAGCGCCTCGGCGCACCGCTCGATCCAGGCCGCGAACACCGGCGAGCCGTCCAGCAGCTCCAGCGCCATGCCCTCCCACTGCGAGCCCTGCCCCGGGAACAGGAACGCGACCCCACCGCCGGCCGCGCTGCCCCGCAGCACACCGCCCGCCGGATCGCCCGCCGCCAGCGCATCGAGGCCGTCGAAGAGCGGGGAGTCGACCAGCACGAACGCGCGATCCTCGAGCATCGGCTTGGCCGCCAGCGAAAGCGCCACGTCGGCCGCTCGAGCCTCCGGGCTCTCGAGGAGGAACCGCCGCAGACGCCCAGCCTGAGCGCGCAACCCCCCCGCCCCTCTGCCCGACACCATCCACGGCACCACGTCCGGCGCGGGGCCCACGGCATCTGCGGGGCTCCAGCTGAGGATCGGCGCGGGCGAGCGCGCAGGCTCGGGATCGGGTGGCGCCGGCGCCTCCTCGACGATCACGTGGGCGTTGGTGCCGCTCACGCCGAACGACGACACGCCCGCCCGGCGCGGGTGCTCGCGCGCGGCGGGCCATGGCGACTCCTCGGTGAGCAACGACACGGCCCCCTTCGACCAGTCGACCTGCCTGGAGGGCTCGTCCACGTGCAGCGTTCTCGGCAGCACCCCGTGCCGCAGCGCCATCACCATCTTGATCACTCCCGCCACGCCGGCCGCCGCCTGCGTGTGGCCGAGGTTCGACTTGATCGACCCCAGCCACAGCGGGGAGCCCTCAGGGCGCCCCTGCCCGTAGGTCGCCAGCAGCGCCTGCGCCTCGATCGGGTCGCCGAGCGTGGTACCCGTCCCATGGCCCTCCACCGCGTCGACCTCGCCGCTCGCGAGCCCCGCGTTCGCCAGCGCGCGCTGGATCACCCGCCGCTGCGACGGCCCGTTGGGGGCCGTCAACCCGTTGCTGGCGCCGTCCTGGTTGACAGCGCTGCCCCGCAGCACCCCGAGCACCCGATGCCCGCGGCGCTGTGCGTCGGACAGCCGCTCCAGGAGCAGCACGCCCACCCCCTCCGCCCAGCCGCTGCCGTCCGCCCCGTCCGCGTAGGACTTGCAACGTCCATCAGGCGCCAGGCCGCGCTGGCGTGAGAATTCCACGAACACGCCGGGGGTGGACAGCACCGTCGCGCCGCCCGCCAGCGCCAGCGAGCACTCCCCGCCGCGCAGCGCTCCACACGCCAGGTGCAGCGCCACCAGCGAGGAGGAGCAGGCCGTATCGACCGACAGCGCCGGACCCTCGAGACCAAGCACGTACGCCACCCGCCCCGACACCACGCTCCCCGCGCTGCCGATGCCCAGGTAGGGCTCGAGATCGGCCGGCGCCGCCCCCCCAACGCGCGTGGCGTAGTCCTGGTACATCACCCCGGTGAACACGCCCGTCTGGCTGCCGCGCACCGACAGCGGATCGATGCCCGCGTCTTCGAGCGCCTCCCAGCAGGTCTCGAGCATCAGCCGCTGTTGCGGGTCCATCGCCAGCGCCTCGCGCGGGCCGATCTTGAAGAACCGCGCGTCGAAGGCCCCCGCGTCCTCGAGGAAGCCCCCGGCGCGCGCATAGCTCGTTCCTGCGTGCTCCGGGTCGGGGTCGTACAGCCGCTCCAGATCCCACCCGCGATCCTCCGGGAACGCCCCGATCGCGTCCCTGCCCTCGCTCACCAGCTCCCACAGCTCCTCGGGGGAACTCACTCCGCCGGGATACCGGCAGCCCATGCCGACGATCGCGATCGGCTCGCGCCCCTGCTCTTCGACCTCGCGCAGCCGCCGCCGTGTCTGGCGCAGGTCGATCGTCGCGCGCTTGAGGTACTCGAGGAAGCGCTCGTCGCCCTGGCCCGGCACCACGGCCGCCTCGTCGTCGTCGCGTTTGGAGTCCGCGCTCATTCCGATCCCAACTCCCTCTCTAGCAGTGCCAACACCTCATCGGCGCTCGCCGACTTGATGTCCTCGTCCTCGTTGCTCGCGACCTCCACCGGGGGAGGGGAGGGCATCTCGACCCCCACCTCGTCCAGCAGATGCCGCGCGATCGCCTCGGCGCTCGGGTGGTCGAACACGAGCGTCGCCGGCAGCGCGAGCGCGGTCTCGGCGCTCAGGCGGTTGCGCAGCTCGACCGCCGCCAGCGAGTCGAAGCCCAGCTCTTTGAGCGGCTGCCGCGGGTCGATCGCCGCCGCCGACGGGTATCCCAGCACCGTGGCGACCTGGGCGAGCGTGAGCTGCAGCACGACCCGTCCGCGGCCGGCCGCCGGCACCCCCGCCAGGCGCTCGACCAGCGAGCGGCGCTTCGCCGCGGCCGCGCGCCGCGCCGGCACACGCACCAGCCCGTGCAGCAGGGCGGGCAGCGTCCCCGCCTTGGCCTGCGCGCGCAGCATGCCCCGGTCGAGGCTCACCGGCGCCAGCAGCGCGTGATCGCTCTGCTGCGCGGCGTCGAACAGGCCGAGGCCCTGTGCCTCCGTCAGCGCCCGGATGCCGGCGCGCGCGATCCGCGCGCGGTCCACCTCGCCGAGCTCGCTCGTCAGCCCGCCGGCCTGCTCCCACAGCCCCCACGCCAGCGACACGCCCGCCAGGCCCTGCGCGCGGCGCGCGGCGGCCAGCCCGTCCAGGAACGCGTTCGCGGCGGCGTAGTTGCCCTGGCCGGCACCGCCCGACAACGCGGAGAACGAGGAGAACAGCACGAACGCCGTCAGCTCCATCTGCGCGGTCAGCTCGTGCAGGTGCAGCGCGCCATCGACCTTCGGCGCCAGCACGCGGTCGAGGCGCTCCAGCGTCAGCCCATTCACCACGCCGTCGTCGAGCACGCCCGCGGTGTGCACCACCGCGCCGAGCGGGTGCTCGGCCGGCACGGCGTCCAGCGTCGCCTGCACCTGCGCGCGGTCGGTCACGTCGCACGCGACGATTCGCGTCTCGGCGCCCAGCTCTCGCAGCTGTGCCACCAGCTCCTCGGCGCCCTCCGCCGCAGGCCCGCGCCGGCTGGCGAGCACGATGCTCCGTGCGCCGTGTGCCTCCACGAGGTGCCGCGCCATCAGCGCGCCGAGCTCGCCGCCGCCGGTGATCAGCACGGTGCGATCGGGGTCGAGCCATGCGGCCTGTGCACTGGTCGGGTCGGCCGCGCCGGCCGCTGCGCGCGGGGTCGCCGGAGCCAGCCGCGGAACGTGGATGCGGCCCTCGCGCACCGCCACCTGGGGCTCGTCCGGCGCCTTGGCGAGCGCCGCCTGCGACGACTCCTCGCCGTCCACGTCGATCAACATGAACTGGCCCGGGCTCTCGGTCTGTGCCGTGCGCACCAGCCCACTCACCGCCGCCTGCGCCAAGCCCGGCAGCGCTTCGCCCTCGCTCACGGCCACGGCGCCGCGGGTGACGAACGCCAGGCGCGATCCCTTCCGGTCCTCCGCCAGCCAGCTCTGGATCTGCTCCAGCACCCGGTGCGAGACCAGGCGCACAGCCGCCGCAAGATCGTCGGGGTCGTCCTCATGGGCGCAATCCACAAACACCGTCTCCGTCGCCCCGGCCCCTCGCTCGATCGCATCGATCGGCGCCCACTTCAGGTAGTAGAGGGAATCCCTGCCGCCCTGCGCGCGAGCGAACTGCTCGGGCGAGATCGGGCGCACCACCAGCGACTCCACCGCGGCGACCGGCCCGCCGCTGCCGTCGGCGATGCGCAGCGAGAGCTTGTCGGACTCCGATCGTGATAGATACACCCGCAGTCGCGTGGCACCTGTCGCGTACAGGCTCACGCCGCTCCAGGCGAACGGGAGACCCGGCCCGGTTGCGCCCTCCCCGCTCGTGTTCTCGCCAGGCGCGTTCTCCCCACACGCGCCCTCGCCATCCGCGTCGAGCAGCGCCGCTACCGCCGCCGGGTGCAGCGCCGCGTCGAATAGCGCCGGGTGCAGGCCGTAGCGAGTCGCCTGCGCCTGGTCGTCGTTCAGCTCCAGCTCGGCGAACAGCTCGTTCCCCTGCCGCCACATGTTCTGCAGGCCCTGGAAGAGGGGGCCGTATTCGAGGCCAGCGGACGCCAGGCGCTCGTAGATGCCGTTGAGCTCCACCGCCTCCGCGCCGGCCGGGGGCCACTCCCCGCCGGACAGCTCGTCGGCGGCCGTACCCGCCGACGCGTCCGCTCCGGCGCCCCCGCCGGTGGCCAGCACCCCGCTTGCGTGACGTGTCCACGCCGCCCCGACCAGCTCGTCGTCGCCCTCGACGCGCGTGTGGATCGCCACCGGCCGGGTCGGCGGGACGGCATCGTCGGGCTCGCCCACCGTTAGCTGTAGCTGCACACGCTCGCCCTCGCGCACGACCAGCGGCGCCTCCAGCACCAGCTCGCGCACCGTCTCGCAGCCGACCTGCGCACCGGCGTGCAACGCCAGCTCGACCAGCGCCGCGCCCGGCAGCACCGCTGCGCCCAGCACCGCGTGGTCGGCCAGCCAGGGGTGGGTCGCCAGTGAGAGACGGCCGGTGAAGAGGCAGCCCTCGCCGGCGGCCATGCCGATCGCGGCGCCGAGCAGCGGATGGCCGGCCGCGCCCAGCCCGGCCGCGGCCACGTCGCCGGCACCGCCGCCGGGCGCCAGCCAGTAGTGCTCGCGCCGGAAGGCGTACGGCGGCAGCGTCACCCGTTCAGCGTCCGCATGGGCGAGTAGCGGACCCCAGTCGACCTTGGCGCCATGCACCCACGCTTCGGCGAGGGAAGTCAGGAAGCGGCGTGGGCCGCCATCGTCGCGGCGCAGCGAACCGACCGTCGCGGCCTGCGCGCGGGTCGGGGCCCCGGTGATGGCGCCTTTGGTCGAACCCTGTGCGGTGTCGCCATTGACCGAACCCTGGACTGTGGCTCCGCTGACCGCATCGGTGACCGGGCCATCGGCCGTAGGGCCACCGGATCGCGCGAGGTCGATCGCCTCCTGCACCGCGAGCGCCAGCACCTGGTGGGGGCTCGACTCGATGAAGGTGCCGACGCCCTCCTCCAGCAGCGCCCTGGTCGCCTGCTCGAACCGCACCGTCTCGCGCAGGTTGCGGTACCAATACTCCGCGTCGAGCTCGGCCGTGTCGAGGATCCCGCCGGTGACGGTCGAGTGGAAGGGAATCTCTCCCGAGCGCGGGGCAATCCCCGCGCAGCCCTCCAGCAGCTCCTCGCGGACCTGCTCGATCTGCACCGAGTGCGCCGCGTAGTCGACCGCGATCCTGCGCGCCCTGACGCCCTCCGCCTCGCACTCCTCCAGCAGGCGATCGAGCGCCTCGGGGTCGCCCGACACCACGGCCGAGCCGGGGCCGTTGGCCGCGGCGAGCGCCACCCGCTCGCCGAACGGCTCCAGGCGCGGGCGGAGCTGCTCGGCGCCGAGCGCGACCGACACCATCCCGCCCTTCCCTGCGAGGCTCACCAGCGCCCGGCTGCGCAGCGCCACCACGCGCGCGGCGTCCTCGAGCGTCAGGCCGCCCGCCACGCACGCCGCCGCGATCTCGCCCTGCGAGTGGCCGACGACGACGTCGGGGCGCACGCCGCAGGCGCGCCACAGCTCGGCGAGCGACACCATCACCGCCCACAGCGCCGGCTGCACCACGTCCACACGCCCCAGCTCGGGCGCGCCCGGCACGCCGCGCAGGACATCCTCCAGGCGCCACCCGACGAACGGCTCGAGCGCGTCGGCGCACTCCGCCAGTCGCCGCGCGAACAGGGGAGAGGCGTTGAGCAGCTCCACCGCCATTCCATCCCACTGGCCTCCCTGCCCGGGGAAGAGGAGGGCGATCCGGCCCTGCTCTCCCGTCGCGCGGCCGGCGCGCACCACGTTCGCGGCCGGCTCCGCGCACGCCAGCGCGGCGAGGCCGGCGAGCAGCTCCTCGCGCTCGCCTACCAGCACGGCGCGGTCCTCCAGCTGTGGTCGGCTCGCCAGCGACAGTGCCACGTCGGCGGCGTCCAGCTCCAGCTGCACGGCCAGGAACTCGCCCAACCGTGCGGCCTGTGCCTCCAGCGCGCCCCGGCCGCGACCCGAGAGCACCCACGGGAGAGCGTCACCAACGAACGAATCTCCGGCCGTCGTAGGAGACTCAATCCGAGGCGCTTCCTCGACGATCACGTGCGCGTTGGTGCCGCTGATCCCGAACGAGGAGACACCCGCGCGACGCGGCCGGCCGTTGGCGGCCCACGTACGGGGCTCGGTCAACAGCACCACCCCCCCCTCCTCCCACTCCACATGAGACGAGGGCCGATCCACATGCAATGTTCGCGGCAACAGCCCGTTACGCAATGCGAGCACCATCTTGATCACGCCCGCCACCCCAGCAGCAGCCTGCGTATGCCCAATGTTCGACTTCACCGAGCCCAACCACAGAGGCCTATCCGCAGGGCGGCCCTGCCCATAGGTCGCCAGCAGCGCCTGCGCCTCGATCGGGTCGCCCAGCGTGGTCCCTGTCCCGTGGCCCTCGACCGCGTCGATCTCCGCCGGACTCAGGCCAGCGTTGGCGAGCGCCTGCGCGATCACGCGTTCCTGCGAGGGACCGTTCGGGGAGGTCAGCCCGTTGCTGGCACCGTCCTGGTTGACCGCGCTGCCGCTTACCACGCCGAGGATTTGGTGGCCGTTGCGCTGCGCCTGCGAGAGGCGCTCCAGCACCAGCACGCCCACGCCCTCCGCCCAGCCTGTCCCGTCGGCCGCGTCGGCGTAGGACTTGCAGCGCCCGTCGCTCGCGAGACCGCGCTGGCGGCTGAACTCCACGAACACGCCCGGCGTCCACAGCACCGTCACCCCGCCCGCCAGCGCGAGGTCGCATTCGCCTCCGCGCAGCGCCTG
>JBEKYV010000161.1:0-7556 GCA_049510515.1 Solirubrobacteraceae bacterium
GGCAAGGGCAAGTTCCAGCGGCGCGACTTCCGCCTTGAGGTCCTTACGCAAATGTCGTCTTTCAGCCAAGAAGGGTCGCTCTTCGCCCACCTCGGCAAGCATGAGATCTTCACGCCGATCAAGGAATATCCGCCGATGACTGCGCGCGCACAGGTCTGCAGAAGGCGCCCGAAGCGCTCTTGAACCCATGCGCACGAGCGGGCGGGGGCTTCAACGGTCAGCGTTCCATGGTCGAGTTCGCGGGACCGTAGCGGGGCCAGCCAGACGCGGTAGGTGGAGTCGTCGACAGCAGCCTCGAGCTCGCTCTGCACCCGCAACCAGATCTGCTCCAATTCGGTGCTCACGGCAGCGTCGATCCGCTCCTTCGGGAGTGAGTTTGGGAATCTCTCTGTAGGGGGCCCGTGGGAAGACCCGGCGGGCCGAATATACCCGAAGCGTGGACGCCGGTGATTGAATCGAGCGCTTAACGACGCAAATGGCGAGAAAAATCGAAGCTGGAGGCCAATCAGGGGTGCGCGCCATGTTGGCGGGAGTGGCCCTATACTGGCAGCCTGCGCAGCTCGCACGCCGGCGACGTCGGCAGGCGCCTGCCATGCGACGAGACGAACGATGAAGCGTACCTACCAGCCCAAGAAGCGCAAGCGTGCCCGTACGCACGGGTTTCGTGCGCGCATGCTCACCCGTGGCGGCCGGCTGATTCTCAAGCGCCGGCGTGACAAGGGTCGCAAGCGCTTGTCGGCGTGACGGGATGGCGCCGCGAGTGCCAGGTCGCGCCGCTCACCGGGGACGCCTCTCCCACAGCGCTGAGTTTGAGCGGGTGTACCGTCACGGTCGCTCCTCGGCCAATCGCCATCTGGTGCTCTACAGCTTCCCCAATTCGCTGGCGGAGCGGCCCCGCTTGGGGCTCTCGGTCTCGCGCAAGGTGGGCGGGGCCGTCCAGCGCAATCGCGTGAAGCGCCTCCTGCGTGAGGCCTTCGACCGGGTCGAGGGGGAGCTGAGCCCCGGCCAGGACTTGGTCGTGGTGGCTCGCCCGCCCGTGAGTGAGCTGGCCGAGCGTGAGGGTCTGGCGGGTGTCGATGCGTCGCTTGGCGAGCTGCTGACGAAGGCTGGTATGCGAGGCGGTGGGCAGGTGGCTGGGGAGGCCCGGTGAGAGAGGTGGAAGGTCAGCGCGCGCCGCGATTCTTCCGGGCTTCGCGTGTCGTGCGGAACCTCGTCAGTGCGCCGATTGTGGTCTACCAGCGGGTGATCTCCCCCGGCCTGCCGCGCCGCTGCCGCTACGAGCCGACCTGCTCGCGCTACGCCGTTCAGGCGATCGCCGACTACGGCATACTGAAGGGCCTGGTGCTCGCCGGGTGGCGCCTGCTCAGGTGCAATCCGTGGAGTCTTGGCGGGTACGACCCGGTGTCGGCGCAGCGGCTTTTCGGAGCTGTGTCGGCCTCCCAAGTGCGTCGCTGACGCTGGGCGACCAGGCAGGAGAGCCAACCGATACCGATGCCGATCCTCGCGAACATCATCCAGGAAGCTTTTTCGCCGCTGATCAGCTTGTTCGAAGCGGTGTTGGTGTTCATCCACGACCATGCCGGTATCAGTTGGGGTCTGGCGATCGTGGGGCTGACCTTGATTGTGCGCGCGGTGATGATGCCGGCAACGTTCAGCCAGTTGCGCTCGATGCGCAAGATGCAGATGGTGGCCCCGGAGTTGAAGGCGCTGAAAGAGAAGTACAAGGACGACAAACAGCGCCAGCAGGAGGAGATGATGAAGCTCTACCGGGAGAAGGGGATCAACCCCTTTGCCTCCTGCCTGCCGCTGGTGCTGCAGTTGCCGGTGTTCATCTCGCTCTTCTACATGCTGCGCACCGATTTGAAGAAGCACATCTGCGGCCCGGCGCTTGTGTCGCACTACAACGCGATGCATCACGCGGCGATCACCAGCGTGTCGCATCTGCCGACCAAGTACATCGAAAGCACGACCTGCCAGAGCGTGGACCCGGGGTCGGCGAAGTTCCTGTTCGTGCCCGACATCACCGCGAAAGCGACCGGCATCGTGCTGATCGTGCTGCTCGCGCTCTACCTGTCTTCGCAGGTGGTCTCCACGCTGCTGATGAGCGCGAGCGCCGAACCAAACCAGCGCTGGATGATGCTGGGGCTGCCACTGGTGTTTGTGATCTTCTTCATCAAATACCCGGCCGGGCTGCTGATTTATTGGATCACGACAAACCTCTGGACAATTGGGCAGGGCTTCATCGTGCGGCGGCGCATCGCCCCCCCGCCGTCCCCCGTCGGCAAGGGGATTCCTCCCCCGAGCAGCGGCGATTCCCCGAACGGGAAGGCCGGCGACAATGGTGGCGGCCCGAAAGGCAGGTCGGGGGGTCCGACGGGAGAACCAGCGCTCGCGGGCGTGGGGCCGGGCGGCGCTCCTCCGCCACCGCCGCGTAAGAAGAAGAAACGGTCGGGGCGGCGGCGATGAGCGAGCGGTTGGAGATCGATACCGATGAGGCGGAGGAGCCGGCTGAGCTCTTGGCCGATCTACTCGAAGAGGTCGCAGACGGTCTCGGCTTGGATTGTGAGGTGAGCGTCGAGGAGCTGGACGGGGAGCTCCGCGGCTGCATCGAGGGCGAGGATGTTGGCCTGCTGATCGGCCGCCGCGGCCAGACGATCGATGCGCTGCAGCATTTGGCGCAGCGGATTGTCTTCCATGGCGCCGGATCGAAGGTGCGGGTGGTAGTCGACGCCGATGGGTATCGCGAACGCAGGGCGCAGACGCTGCATCAGGATGCCGACGACGCCGCCGGGGAGGCGCTGCGCCTGGGAGAGCCGGTGGAGCTTTCGCCGATGCCGGCGTCGGAGCGGCGGGTGGTGCACGAGCACCTGCGCGAGCGCGGCGACGTGCGCACCCACAGCGAGGGCGATGAACCCGAGCGGTATCTGGTGGTTTCGCCGTTGGGGGAGTAGCGCGTTGCGTGCGGGGCGGGGCCGTCAGGGGTCGGGCTCGCCCTCCGCCGTCTTCTCGACACTGCGCGTTTCACGTGAAATCTGAGTGGCTCCCCGAGCCTGCCGCCGTCAAGCTCGATGGCCTCGTTGAGCGTTACCACCTGGGTGAGCGCCAGCGGACGCAGCTGGGGGAGATCCTGCTTGCGCTGGCGGCAGATGAGCGATCACCGACTACGGTACGCGACCCAGTGCAGGCGGCTGATGTTCACCTCGCCGACTCGCTTGTCGCCCTGGAGACGGGGGCGATCCCGTCGACGCACAAGATCGCAGATCTAGGCGCTGGTGCTGGCTTTCCGGGGTTGGCGCTGGCGGTGGCGCTTCCAGCTGCGGAGTTCTGGCTGGTCGAGTCCCAGGCTCGCAAGTGCGCGTTTATCGGGGGACTTCTTGCTCTGGCGGAGGTGTCCAACGCTCATGTGGTGTGGGCTCGTGTGGAGGAATGGGAGGAGGGGGAGGGGTCTAGTGATGTCGTGCTCGCTCGTGCTTTGGCGGCTCCCGTGGTGGTGGTCGAGTATGCGGCTCCGCTTCTGCGGCTCGGGGGAACGCTGATCGAATGGCGTGGGCGCCGGGAGTCGGAGGCCGAGCGGTCAGGTCTCGCCGCGGCTCGGCTACTGGGCTTGGAGCTCGTCGAGATCCGCCACGTCCAGCCATACGACGGTGCCCGCGACCATCATCTCCATATCTACGTGAAGGATCGAGAGACGCCGAGTGGATTCCCGCGCCGCGCGGGAATGGCTCGCAAGCGGCCATTAGTGCGCTGAGAGAGCTCGCAGAATGCTGGGAGGCGAGTACGGGGGAGGCTCGTCCTGCTTGACCGGCCGACTGCTTGACCGCGATCGGCGCTAGCGTGCCAGCCAACGATGGGAACCGTCTACGCGATCGTCAACCAGAAGGGTGGGGTGGGCAAGACAACCACTGCGGTGAACGTGGGAGCCTGCATCGCTGAGGCCGGCTACCGCACGCTGCTGGTCGACGTGGACCCGCAGGCGAACGCGACGGTAGGATTGGGCTTTCCGCGAACGCAGGCGCCTGGGCTGTATGAGGTCTTGACAGGCTCCGCCGCGGCTGGGGAGGCGGTTGCGGAGACGGGCATCTCTGGACTGAGCCTGTTGCCGGCCGGGGCGGGCCTCGCCGGGGCCAATGTTGAGCTGCCGCGTCTGGAGGGATTCGAGGGGCGCCTGCGCGAGAGCCTCGCGGCGATAAGGGCAGACTTCCGGTACATCCTCCTTGACTGCCCGCCATCGCTCGGGCCCCTGACGGTGAGCGCGTTGGTGGCCTCGGACAGAGTGATCGTACCGGTGCAGACCGAGTACTTCGCGCTGGAGGGCTTGGCGGGGCTGCTGGAGACACTCGAGCTGGTGCGCCGCGAGCTCAACCCAGGTCTGACGGTGGCGGGGATGCTGCTGACGATGCACGACAATCGCACCCGACTGGGGCGCGACGTGGAGCGGGAGGTGCGCGAGCACTTCCGCGAGCTGGTGTTCCAGACGGTGATTCCACGCAATGTCCGCGTCGGGGAGGCGCCGAGCTACGGCCTGCCAGTGACTCACCATGACCCGCACAGCAGCGGGGCGGAGGCGTACTTCGAGCTGGCGAAGGAGGTGGCGGCCCGTGGCTGAGAGGGCTGCTGATCACGCCCTCGCGGCGTCATCGGGACGGGCCCGTGCTGAGCACTGTTCCCGTCCCTCTTCCTTGCGAGGCCGCGCCAGCAGCCCTCTCAGGGCGTGGTGTGAGGAAATGACCCGTGGCTAGGCCAAAGCCGGGGATGGGCCGGGGCCTGGAGGCGATCCTCTCGGTGTCGTCGCCCGGTGCCGCGCACGAGGAGCTGCGCGAGGTGCCGGTGAAGTCGATCTCCCCCAACCCCAACCAGCCGCGGCGGCGATTCGACGAAGAGGCGTTGAGCGCGCTGGCGGAGTCGCTGGGTGAGCGCGGGGTGCTGCAGCCGGTGCTCGTGCGACCCAAGCCGGACGGCACCTACGAGCTGATTGCGGGCGAGCGTCGCTGGAGAGCCTCCAAGATCGCCGGCTTGAAGACGATCCCGGCGCTCGTGCGTCCTCATGACGACGCGGCGTCGCTGGAGCTGGCGCTGATCGAGAACATGGCGCGTGAGGACCTCAACCCAGTCGAGGAGGCCAGGGCGTGCGCCGCGCTGGTGGAGGAGCTGGGCCTCACACGCGAGCAGGTGGGCCGCCGCGTGGGCCGCGGCAGGGTTGCCGTCTCCAACCTGATGCGGTTGCTCGATCTGCCGGACGAGGCGCTCGAGCTGCTGGAGGAGGGCGGGCTCAGCGAGGGCCATGGCCGTGCGCTGCTGCTCGCCAAGGACCACACGGCCCGTCGCCAACTGGCGCGCTCCGCGGCCGTGGAGGGGTGGTCGGTGCGAACCGTTGAGGATCGCGCTCGCCGCAGCAACGGGGAGGCGCAGGGCGACGCGGGCGAGGTGCGCCGGGTTCGGGTGACCCGCGGCGTGCACCCCGACCAGGCTGCCGCGGCCGCCGAGATCGAGGCGAGCTGGGGCGAGGCGCTCGGGGCCGAGGTGAGAGCGCGTCCGCGGGCGGATGGAAGCTACCGGGTCGAGCTCTCGTTCGAGTCCTCGGAGGAGGCGCTGTCACTGGCTTCTCGGCTTGGCGCTCGTGTCGGGTCCTGACCCGAGACGGGCGCTAGAATCCCTCGCTGCGGGCGATTAGCTCAGTTGGTTAGAGCGCTTCTCTGATAAGGAAGAGGTCCCTGGTTCGAATCCAGGATCGCCCATTGGTCAATCCCCTGTATTGGAGTGGGATTCGATGTCTACGCAGCTCCGGCCTTTCTGCCCCGAGCCGGTTGCGATTGCCCATCTGCCGATATCTGCCGTTTCGGCCCCCCTCCGATTAGCCTGTCCGGAGGTGCTGCGAAGCTGTCGGGGTCGCCTGTCGTTGACTAGAGCCTAAGGAGCCGTTGGGTGGGGACCCGGCGGCTCCTTTTTTTATCGTCCGTCCGGTGCGCGTGGGAAGCTCGTGGTGCTCTAGTTCCTGAGGTTGCGGCATCCCCCTTGGCTCCAACCCGGATCGCCCCATTAAGGAGGCACGACAGTGACGATTGTAGTAGGCGCAGCATCTCCCGATGGCATAGTCCTCGCGGCCGATAGCCGCACGACGCTCAGCGACGGGCATCGGCACCGAATCAGCACCGATGCAGCAAACAAGGTCTTCGACCTGAACTCCAGGTTTGGCGTAGCGACCTACGGGCTGGCCTCCATCGGCCCCCGCACGATCAACGGCCTGATGGATGAGTTCATAGCGACCGCGGACGGCGAGTCATGTCTGGATGTCGAGCAGTTCGCTCACACGCATGGGAGCTTCTTTCACGAGCGTTTCATCGGAGAGTTCGGCCAAGCAGATGGCTCTGAGGGATGGCCGCTCGGCTTCGTTGTAGCTGGCCACGAAGCCACGGGCATAGGGCACGTATGGGACGTCGGTGTTCCCGGCCCCACGGTCACCCAGGCCAAAACCAATACAGCCAACTACGGTGTGTTGTGGCGCGGACAGGTGGACGTGATCGTCAGGCTCATCATGGGGGTGGACTGGAGGACCCTCGAAGCTGCGGATGTCGCGTTCGACCAGCAGGTCCGCGAATCGTTGGCTCGCCTCGAGTACATCCTCTTGAACCCGGTCACGCTCCAGGACGCCGTTGACATGGCGTCCTTTCTCGTGAGGACGACGATCGACATGCAGCGCTTCAGCGACGGCACAGCGCTCGTCCAAGGTCTTATCCCTGGCTGTGGAGGACGGACGCAAATGCTTGCTGTGAAGCGGTCGGGCGTCGAGTGGGTAAGCCGCCGCAAGCTAACTGGCCCCAGCCGGCCAGGTTGGGCAGAGGGTGGTGCCGAGTTGGACGCCTAGCGTCCGCTCGTCATCGAGTGGTCGTGTTTCCCTCTCGGAGTTGCTCTGACCGCTCCGAGGTGTAGGTGTTCTGCTCAGTGTCTCTGGTGGTGGTGATGGGCGCAGTCGCCGGTATTGGCCGTGGCGTAGCAGTCGAAGATGGCTGCTTGCTTATGCCGGCGGCGGCTGCTCGGGGCTTTGTCATACTCGCGGCTCCTCGGTCGTGGGCTTCCTAGTGATCGGCACGTGGACCGCCGTTGTGTAGCTATTTTCGCGGCGACGGCCGAAACGCCTGTAGATGGTCGTATACCCGCCCGGCGGGTTTCGACGCCGGTGGGGGGAGGCATCATGCGAGGCTTGCTTGTAGGCGTTCCAAATACTTGCTTGGCAACGACTACATCTCGACACCCTCAACGAGTGCCCGGAGCTGCGCCTTCTCCTCCTCGCCACGGCGCATCGACTGGCGATAGACCCGCAGCGCGAGGCCCGGGTCGGCGTGACCCATTTCGTCCATGACCACGCCGGGGTCCTCGCCGAGCGCGTACAGCAACGAGCAGAACGTCCGGCGGAGCGAGTGCGGCGTGAGCTTGTCCGGCAGCGGCGGCAGGTTGTCTCGGGCGAGGTTCTCGTTCGCGCGCTCCACCGTCGCCCTCAGTGTCCGAGCACGGAAGTTGTCGTCGCTCATCCGCCCGCCTCGGCCAGTGGCGAACACAAA
>JBEKYV010000162.1:0-7517 GCA_049510515.1 Solirubrobacteraceae bacterium
CGGGCGGGCTAGACTCGCCGCCTCATGCGCGTTCTCCTCAGCGGCCATCACGGTTACATCGGGTCCATCCTGGTCCCCCTTCTCGGCGCGGCCGGGCACGAGGTGGTGGGCCTCGACACCTACATGTACGAGGGCTGCGACTTCGGCGAGGAGCTCGCGCCGGCGGTGCCGGCGATCCGCAAGGACGTCCGCGACGCCACGCCCGCCGACCTCGACGGCTTTGACGCGGTGATCCATCTCGCCGCCCTCTCCAACGACCCGGTGGGCGATCTCAACCCAGAGTGCACCTTTGCGATCAACCATCGCGCCTCGGTGTCGCTGGCGCGCGCCGCCAAGCAGGCGGGCGTCGAGCGCTTCCTGTTCGCCTCCTCCTGCAGCCTCTACGGCGCCGCCGGAGCGGATTGGATCGACGAGGGGGCGGAGTTCAACCCCGTGACGCCCTACGGCGAGTCGAAGGTGCTCGCCGAGCGCGACATCGGGGCGCTCGCTGACGACTCGTTCAGCCCCACCTTCCTGCGCAACGCGACCGCCCACGGCCTCTCTCCGCGCCACCGGGGCGATCTCGTCGTCAACAACCTCACCGCTTTCGCGCTCCTCACCGGCGAGGTGCTGATGCAGAGCGACGGCACGCCGTGGCGGCCGCTGGTGCACATCGAGGACATCTCGCGCGCCTTCCTCGGGTTGATGCAGGCGCCGCGTGAGCAGGTGCACAACGAGGCCTTCAACGTGGGCGCCGACGAGGAGAACTACCGGATCAGCGAGGTCGCCCGGATCGTCGAGCAGGCCGTTCCAGCGTCGCGGATCGCCTTCGCCGAGGGGGCGGGCCCCGACAAGCGCAGCTACCGCGTCAGCTTCGCCAAGCTGCAGCAGGCATTCCCGGAGCTGCACCCCAAATGGACGGTGCGCGCCAGCGTCGAGCAGATGCTCGCGGCCTACCGCGACAACGGCCTGGAGATCGACGACTTCAAGGGGTCGCGCTTCATGCGGATCGCGCGCCTCAAGGAGCTGATGGCGGAAGGACGGCTGGACGAGGCGCTGCGCTGGAAGGACCGCGACCCCCTCGTCGTGGCCTGAGGGCTCAGCCGGCCGTCTGCGCGAGCGCCGAGATCCGCGGCAGCTCCTGCTCATACCACTGGTAGGTCGCCTCGAGGCCGCGCTGAAGGTCCCACGCCGGCGTCCAACCGAGCTGCTCGGTGATCGCGCTCGAGTCCAGCCACTGGCTGGTCAGCTCCCCGTGCGGGGTGCCCTCCCCGCGAACGTCCGGTTCGACCCCGGTGCCCGCGATCTCCGCCAGGCGCCTGACGATCTCGAGCACCGTCACCGGCGAGCCGATGCTCGCGTTCCAAGCGCACCCGTGCAGCTCGGGGCGATCGAGCGATCCGGCCACCGCCAGATAGGCGCTGACAGCGTCCTCGGCGTAGAGGTAATCGCGCTCCATCAGCCCGCCCGAGCGAATCACCGGCCGCTCGCCCGCCAGCAGCGCCTTCACCGTCCCCGGGATCAGGCGCGAGAAGTTGAAGTCCCCACCGCCGAAAACGTTTCCAAAGCGCGTAACCGCCACCGGCAGTCCGTAGGTGTGCGCATATGAGCGCGCGATCAGGTCGGCGCACGCCTTCGAGACGTCGTATGGGTACTGCGGCTGCAGCGCGTGATCCTCGCGGTAGGGGAGATTCTCGTGAATCCCATACGCCTTGTCGGTGGAGGCGACCACCACTCCTCGCAGCGGTGCGCGGGCGGTGCGGCAGGCCTCCAGCAGGTTCCAGGTGCCGCGGACGTTCACCTCGTAGGTGCTGAGCGGCGACTTCGTCGCCGACCCCACGATCGTCGTCGCCGCGAGGTGGAACACCGCCTCGATGCCGTGCTCGTCGAGCGTGCGGCACAGCGACGTCAAGTCCTCGAGGCCGGCTGCCACGGGGGTGCAGCGATCGTGCAGCCCGCGCATGCGAAAGCGTGAGAGCTCCGCCTTCGGGCGGTCGAGGACGAACAGCTCGGCGTCCTCGTCGAGCAGCCGCTCGGCGACCCAAGATCCGATGAATCCCTGTGCGCCCGTGAACAGCACACGCGTTCCCGCCCAATCGCTAGCCATGAGAGAAACACCATACAGGCACTGCGCCAAGCGGGCAAAGCGCTTGTTCACAGGCGCTCGATCGCTCGCAAGCCGCTTGTTAGCTTCAGCGCCATGTCAGCAGTCGAGCTTTACGGGGTGCTCGCGCCGGCCCCCAGACGGGTCGGATCCGCGTGGGTCGGATCCGGGCGGGTCGGATGAAGGCGGTGATCCTCGCCGGTGGCCTGGGCTCGCGGCTCAGCGAGGAGACCGCCGTTCGCCCCAAGCCGATGATCGAGATCGGCGGCAAGCCGATGCTGTGGCACATCATGAAGATCTACGCGGCCCACGGCATCGATGAGTTCGTGATCTGCCTCGGTTACAAGGGCTACGTCATCAAGGAGTTCTTCGCCAACTATCACCTGCATACCAGTGACGACCTCTCCTTCGACCTGGGGCGCGGTGACGTCGAGGTCCACCGCTCCAGCACCGAGCCGTGGCGGGTGACACTCCTTGACACCGGCGAAGAGACGATGACCGGCGGGCGTCTGAAGCGGGCGCTCGCCTACGTGGGCGAGGAGGACTTCTGCTTCACCTATGGCGATGGCGTGGCCGACATCGACATCACGGCGCTGATCGCCTACCACCGTGCGCAGGGCGCGCTCGCCACGATCACCGCCGTGCAGCCGCCCGGGCGCTTCGGCGCCGTCGAGCTCAACGGCACGCACGTGCGCAGCTTCCGGGAGAAGCCGCGCGGGGACGGCGCGTGGCTGAACGGCGGGTTCTTCGTGCTCTCTCCCGAGGTGGGGCGCTACCTCGACGGTGACCGCGAGGTGTGGGAGCAGGAGCCGCTGCGCCGCCTCACCAGCGAGGGGCAGCTTGCCTCCTTCCGCCACCAGGGGTTCTGGCAGGCGATGGACACCTTGCGCGACCGTCACCTGCTGGAGCAGCTGTGGGACTCCGGCGAGGCTCCCTGGCGGGTGTGGGCATGAGCGGCACGGCTGCCCTCGACATCGGCGCGGCCGTCCCCGGCGCCGAGCTGCTTCCCACGTGCTGCCGGCTGTGCGGCGCCCCGCTGCGGGATGTGTTCGCCGACCTCGGCTCCTCGCCGCTTGCCAACTCCTACCTGTCGCCCGAGCGCCTCGGCACGATGGAGCCCTTCTACCCGCTGCGTGCGCTGGTGTGCAGTCACTGCTTCCTGGTGCAGCTGGAGGAGTTCGAGACGCCCGCCAAGATCTTCACCGACTACGCCTACTTCTCTTCCTACTCGACCAGCTGGCTGGAGCACTGCCATCGCTACAGCGAGCAGATGATCGAGCTGCTCGGCTTGGGCGAGCACAGCAAGGTGGTGGAGATCGCCTCCAACGATGGCTATCTGCTGCAGTACTTCCAGGAGCGCCACGTGCCCGTGCTCGGCGTCGAGCCGGCCGCCAACGTGGCGGAGGTCGCGCGCGAACGGGGAATCCCCACGGTGGTGGAGTTCTTCGGGCGCGCGAGCGCCCGCTCGCTGGCCGCTCGTTCCCGTGCCGATCTACTGATTGGCAACAACGTGCTCGCGCATGTTCCCGACTTGGCCGATTTTGTGGGCGGCATGAAGATCCTGCTGGCGCCCGGCGGGACGATCACGATGGAGTTCCCTCACCTGCTGCGGCTGATCGAGGACGACCAGTGGGACACGATCTACCACGAGCATTTCTCCTACTTCTCATTCCTCACCGCCAGTCGTGTGTTCGCCGCGCAGGGGCTGCGCCTGTTCGACGTCGAGGAGCTGCCCACGCACGGCGGCTCGCTGCGCATCTATGGCGCGCACGAGGACGACGCCTCCAAGCCCGACACCGCTCGCGCCCTGGAGTTGCGCGAGCGCGAGCGCGAGGCGGGGTATGAACGGCTGGAGACCTACACGCGCTACGGCGCCCGCGTCGAGGCCGGCAAGCGCCGGATCCTCGAGTTTCTGATCGGTCTCAAGGACGAGGGCCGGCGCGTGGTCGGCTACGGCGCGCCGGCGAAGGGCAACACGCTGCTCAACTACTGCGGCGTGCGTCGCGACTTCCTCGACTACACGGTGGACCTCAACCCGCACAAGCAGGGTCGCTTCCTGCCGGGCAGCCACATCCCGATTCATGCTCCGCGCGCGATCCGCGAAGACCGCCCCGATGTGGTGGTGATCCTGCCCTGGAACCTCAAGGACGAGATTGCCGAGCAGCTCGGCTTCGTCGGCGAGTGGGGTGGCCGCCTGGCCGCGCGTACACCGGAGCTGGCGCTGCTCTGAGATGCGCCGCCCCTGGGAGTGGAGCCGCACGCCGCTGGCGCTGCCGCCGAGCGCGGGCGGGCGGGACGGTGGCCTGCCCTGTGTGATCCATCTCGTGCGCGCCGCCAACGGCATCGACTCGCTGCGTGAGTTCGCCGCGGCGATGCGCGCTCACCCGCCCGGCGTGGAGCACGAGCTGGTGCTGGCGCTGAAGGGGTTCGACTCGTGGGCGCAGGCCGCGCCCTATATCGCGCAGGCGGCCGACCTCGAGCCCACGATCGAGTTCTTCCCCGACCTGGGGCTCGACCTGGGCGTGCTCTTTGGCGTGGCGGCACGGTTGCGTCGCGGCCGCTACTGCTTCATCAACTCTCACACGCGTCCCGTGGTCGCCGGCTGGCTCGCCAAGCTGGACGCCGCGCTCGCGCTGCCGGGCGCCGGCATGGTTGGCGCCACCGGCTCTTGGCTGAGTTCGCACTCGTGGCTGGCCTACTCGCTCGGCCTGCCCAGCTTCTATCGCAGCGTGCTGCCGCCGATCCGCGAAGCGCGCAGGGTGCTGTTGGAGATCGACCTCGAACAGCTGCGGGTCGAGCGACGGTCCAAGCGCGAGTCTCTACGGGCGCGCCTGGCGCTGCTCTCGCAGGTGCCAGAGGAACTGCTTGCCTTCGCACCCTTCCCCACGCCGCACCTGCGCAACACGATGCTGATGGTCGGCCATGACAAGCTCAGGTCGTTGCGGCTGTTCCCCGTGCGCACCAAGTTCGACACTTACGTGCTGGAGAGCGGGTCGCTGAACATGGTTGGCCAGCTGGCGCGGATGGGGCAGCACGCACTCGTGGTGGACAGCGTCGGCGCTGCCTACCAACCGGCCGAGTGGTATCGCAGCGGCACCTACTGGCAGGGCGGGCAAGAGCGACTGCTGGCGATCGACAACCGCACGCTCGCCTACCAACGGGGGGATGCCGCACGGCGGCGTGTGCTCTCAGCCCTCTCGTGGGGTCTGCAAGCCGACCCCGCTCCCTGAGCCGTCGCGTCGCGCGTACACCCCACGGCGCAGCGCGAGGGAGTCGCGAAAGCCGATCTGCCGGTCGATTGCCGCCGCCGGCGGGCGGGGAAGGTGGGGCCGGCATTGGCCGGCGCTCCAGCCGCGCACACGTCCCTGCAGCGCCGCGAGGTCGTGGGAGATGAGCAGATCTCCCACTACCACCACCGCCTCCGTAACCAGCGCCCGCGCCCTTGCCGCCCCCCGCGGCAGCCCGTAGCGCCGCAGCAGGTAGCCGCGTCCGAAGCCCCCGTTGCGCCGCTGCCAGGCCGAGCGGTGCCCGTGCGTGGCCGAGCCGAGATGCACGCCCACCGCACCGGGGGCGGCGACGGATTCCCAGCCGGCGCTGCGCAGGCGCAGCGCCAGGTCGAAGTCCTCCATGTAGGTGAAGATCGTCTCGTCCAGCCCGCCCACCTGTTCCCAGGCCGCGCGCCGGTAGGCCGCGGCCGTGCCCGCCGGGCCCGCCAGCACCGGCCGGGGATCGCAGGCGCACCGCGCCGGCAGCCCGTGCAGGCGCGGGAAGCCGGCGAGGGTGACGTCGGCGGCGAGCCCGAGGCTGTCGATCAACTCCTCACCCGGCTGCAGCATCAGCGAGGCGACCGATCCCACCACCGAGTTGCACAGCGGTGCGATCAGCCGCTCGAGGAAGTCCGCGCGGCACTTCACGTCGTTGTTGAGCAACACCACCGTCTCCCCCGACCCGCATGTCACACCGCGGTTGGAGGCGACGGCGAAGCCGTGGTTGCGATCGAGTGACTCCAGCTGCACGCCCGGCCAATCGCCGAGCAGGCGCTCCGGGGTACCGTCGGTGGAGCCGTTGTCCACCACGATCACACGGTGCTCGATTGTCTGCGCCCGCAGGTGACGCAGGCAACTGTCGGTCAGCTCATAGCGGTTGTGGGTAACGATCACTACGTCGACCGAACGGGGCATGCGGGCACCGTAAGCGCGAACTCGCCCGGCGGCGCGGTGCGGTTGCGATCATGGCTCCAACACTGGGCAAACGGTGGTTGAGACGGGTGTGATTGTCTCCGATTCGGCAGTTACTCTTGGAATTGTTGCCGGCGATTGGGTCTCGTTCAGAGACGGACAGAAACATGAGAGTGACACTGCGCGCAATGGATCGGGCGATCTCCCTTGGGGCGCTCGATTGTGCGCTGGCGCCCTGTTAGCTTCGCGCGTCATGTTGTCGGCCATGAACCGAGAGCGCTCTCGGGCGGCCTCCGTCGAATGCAATGAAGGCTGTGCTGCAACCGGCGGCCGACGCCCGTGACGGAGGCGACACTCAGCGAGCCGGATGCGCTCACCGCCCCCACGGCCGGTGCGACCGTCGTGCGCGGCACGACGCTGCGGATCGGCGCGTTCGTGGGCGGGTCGCTGTTCAGCGTGGCCGCGGCGGCGCTGCTGTTCCGGCATCTAGGCGTCAACGCGACGGGCCGGTACACCACGGCGACGTCGCTGAGCGCATTGGTCTCGGGCCTCACCGATCTCGGTCTGACGGGAATCTGCGTGCGCGAACTCTCGGTGTTGCGCGGCGAGCAGCGGGTCAGCTTCACCCGCAACCTGCTGGGCCTGCGACTGGTGCTGGCGATCGCCGGGGTCGTGTTTGTCACGGCGTTCGCGTTTGCGGCCTACGGCACCCTGCTGGGCATCGGCGTGATGATCGCCGGGTGCGGGATGTTCCTGCAGAACACCCAGGTGCTGCTGACAGTGTCGCTGTCGGTACGTTTGCGCCTCGGCTCTCTCTCGGCGCTCGAATTCGCCCGGCAGGCGGTGATCGCGGCGATGATCGTGGCGCTCGTGCTTGTGGGTGCCCAACTGCTCGCCTTCCTGGCGGTCGCGGCGCTGGCGGCGCTTGTCATGCTGGTGCCCACGATCGCCCTGGTGCGCGGCGACATTCCCCTGATGCCGTCGTTTGACACGCGCCGCTGGCGCGCGCTCGTCGGCCCGATGTTCGCCTACTCGGCAGCGGTGCTCACCGCCACCGTCTACCTGCGCATCGCGGTGGTGCTCGTCTCGCTGCTGTGCTCGTCGCACCAGCTGGGCTATTTCAGCGTCTCCTACCGCGTGGTCGAGAACCTGTTCGTCCTGCCAGGGCTGCTGATCGGCTCCGCTTTCCCGATCTTCGCGCACTCTGCACAGGTGGACACGGTTCGCTTTGCATCGGTGATCTCGCGCATGTTCGA
>JBEKYV010000163.1:0-7486 GCA_049510515.1 Solirubrobacteraceae bacterium
CAGGCCGGCCACCGTCAGCTGGCGAAAGCGGTACGCGCCACCGCCGGCGAGACGCACAGCGTCGTTGGCTGAGGGCACATGCTCGAGGCGAGCCACGAACGCTTCGGGCAGGAGCGTGAAGCCGACGGCCTGAGTCAGGGTCCCTACGACCACTTCGCCACCGGCGGATCCGTCGCGAGCCGTCGCCCGATCCACCATGGACAGCCCCGGGATAGAAGCCGCTCTTGCCGGTCGCGTCCAGGCCGCCGGCACGGCCAGGGTGGTGTGTCCCATCGTCAGCGGCCTGCTGCCGACGGCATCGCTGGAGATTGCTCCGATCGACCGCCCAACCGCGAATCCAACGCCCACGACGGCGCAGCCAAGGATGACGAGGCGACGCGATCGGGCGGCAAAGCGAGAGAGAACCCCGGGCTGCGATGTGACGGTGGACTTCTGCGCCCGGGAGCCCGCACCAACTCCCGCCCGCGCGATCAGCGCCGGGGATGTCCCCCGCCCCGATCCACTCTTGGAGCCCGCGATCGCCTGCTCCGCTTCGAGCATCAGCTCAGCAGCGCTGCCTGGCCGTTGCGATGGGTCCTTAGCCATCCCGCGAGCGAACACCCCGTCCACTACTCTCGGCAAGCCGGGCTGCCTGGCGTGGGCGCTTGGCGGCGGCTCCTCCATGTGGGCATAGAGGACGGCGGCCTCTGCTTCCTTCGGAAAGGGCACGGTTCCGGTCAGACACTCGAACAGGACAGCGGCCAGAGCGTAGATGTCACTCGCGCCAGTCACAGCTTCGTTGTGTATCTGCTCAGGCGAGATGTAATCGATGGACCCCAGGAATTCGCCCGTGCGAGTCAGGCCTGTCTCTTCGACGCTCTTGGTGAGCCCAAAGTCCACGAGGTAGGGATGGTCTCTTGCCCCCACGAGAATGTTATGCGGCTTGACATCGCGATGAATCATCCCTGTCTCGTGCGCGATGTCCAGGGCATCCGCAATCGGCCGCAGGACGCGCAGGCTCCGGAGCGGATCGAGCTCGCGCGCCACGATCAGCTTCTTCAAGGACGAGCCGCGAATCAGCTGCATCGCGAGGAAGAGAGTTTCCTGGAACTCACCGGCCTCATGGACCACGACAATGTTTGGGTGCTGGAGCCGCGCCTGCGCAAGGCCCTCCCGGCGAAACCGGGTACGGAATCCGATGTCGGAGCTGAGCCCCGGCGCGACGATCTTCAACGCAACGGTACGTTCGAGGGAAAGCTGGGTCGCCTCGTAGACGACGCCCATCCCGCCCTGCCCGAGCAGCTGTTCAAGGCGATATCCGGCGAACTCCATGCCGGGTTCGAAAGCAGCTGCCGCCATCACCCAATGCGCGACATGCCCCGGCTCATCCTCCACTTCCCGAGGAGACTCGCGGCGCCGGTTCTTGCGTGTGCTTGCCGGAGGTCGTATCCGTGCTTTTCGATCCGCCTGATGACGCCGGAGTGCTCGACGGGCTCGCGGGCGTCGCCGGCGTCGAGGATGTCGGCGTCGTCGAGGATGCCGGCGTCGTCGAGGTCGGCGGCGGCGAGGATTCCGACGCCGCCTGAGTGGATACGACGGTGGTGGCGGTGTTTGCCTGAGAGGTCGACCCGGAGCTGCGCTTCGCCGCGGGCGCCGGCTTCAGGTCAGGTAGCCGAACGGGCGGAGGAACATACCCGACCGCCGTCGCGGAACGCGCCACATACGCCGTGGGAAGGCTTCGAGAGCTGTGGCTCGCCAGCCTGCTCGGACCGGTTGACCGGCCGGCGAGCAGCGCGCCCCCGAAGGCGGCGAGCAGCGCGGCGGCGGCGATCGGACGAATCCTCGACCTGCGCCCCTCAGGGTGGGTTGGATCGCTTTTCTCAGGCTGAGCTGGACCGCTTCTCATGTCACTACGCGCCGGGGCATTGGCTGGGCTGAGCGAGCGAGCCGGGGCTCAGACATTCGATTCGCTCGTCCGGGGGGCGCTTGGCATGCACTGTGAACACGAATCGCCTCCCGAGGAAGTCGGGCTCGGTGACCGTCACGGAGATCTGCGCCCCGGCGGCGAGGCGCCGGCCTCGAAACAGCCCCGCCAGGTTCGTGCTGGGGCCAACCACGCTCTCGCGTTTAGGGCAGCGCTTCTTGTGGCAGCTGCCGGCCGCGGCGACAGCGGCATGCCAGCGCGAGAAGGCACAGCCATGTCCGATGCAGCGAGCTTCGATCTGGCCGCCCACCGGCAGGTGGTTTACGAGCATTTCTTCGACGACCCTATGCGAGCGAAAGAGCCACGTGACCGTAGCGTCAACGACGGGCGTCTGCGGCACTTCGCGGACGGCCGCCACAGGCGCCGGAGCAACGACCGCCGAAACGCTCGAGGCGGCTGGCGTGGCACCCGCCGCGTTGCTCGCTGTGACGATCACCCGCAGCGTGTGAGAGACGTCCGCCGACGAGAGGGCGATCTGTGGCGCCGTCTGCCCTTCGAGGTCAGCGCATTCACCGCCGGCAGCGTTGCATAACTGCCATTCATAGGCGAAGGAGCTCGGCCCATTGCTCCATCCGCCGGCCGACGCCGACAGCACCGATCCTTCGATCGCGCTGCCACTGATCGCGGGTGGCGAGGAGCTGACTGGCGGGAACGGGACGATGAGCCGCGCCAGCGTATCTGCCCCATCGGTGAACCAGATGTCGTTCTGGTCGCCGACGGCAAGGCTTTCGCCGAATCCTTCGGGCAGTGGCGCGAAGATCGTCACCGCATCGCCGGGCGTGATGCGTCCGATGCCGTGCCCCGTCGGCTCGGCGTACCACAGGTTGCCGTCGGCGCCGAGAACGATCGATTCGCCGACGCTGGGAACAGCGATTTCGGTGACTACCCCGGTGGTGGAGATTCGTCCGATGGTTTTTGCGCCAGGCTCGGTGAACCACATGTCACCTTCCGAACCGAGCGCAAGCCCCGCCGCCGGCGCCGCGATGGGAAAGTACTTGACGATGCCTTCCGAGTTGATTCGCCCAATCTCTGGTTCATATTCGACGGTAAACCACATATTGCCATCCCCCCCACGCGCGATCTGGTCAAGCCCCAGGTATCCTTCTCCCGCCGGATAATACGATTCGACGCCCTGCGGCGAGATTCTTCCGATCTTGGCGGGGTCGCCGAGATCGGTGAACCAGACTTCGCCCGAGGGACCTTCGGCGACGCCGCGTGGCCCTTCGAATGGGTTATCGACTATATCGTACTCGGTGACCTTGCCCGCCGACGTGATATGTGCGATGAGCCCACCCTCTACAATATCGCCGTATGCCGTGAACCAGATCGAATGATCGCTCATCTGCGTCAGGCTCGGGAGACCGGAAAAGCCCGTGAATGGTGGAGTCGCAACCACGAATGCGCCGGTCAACACTCCGCTTCTGTCGACCCGACCCACAACCTCTCCGCGCGTCGGTTCAGAGACCCCTCCACCGAGGAACCAGACTTCATCTTCGGGACCGATCGCCAGGGGCGAAGATAGTCCGAGAGGAGGGGAACCCGGCAGTGCGATCCGTGAGTATTCGATCATTCCGGCGGGCGGCGCAATCGTCTGGATCGAGCTTGGCACGACGGCAAAGCCGACGGCGCTGGGCACGACTCCAGCACTCCACACCAGCACAACAGCCACAATGCACCGACCTCTCAACACGGATGGGACGCTCCGGATGGCGAGGACAGGCAATCGATCACCGCGCGCGGGTCGCGCGCGGCAAGCATCGTGAAGACAAACAGCTTGCCCTGCCAGCCCGGTCTCACGACACGCACCGTCAGCCTCGTCCTGACCGGCAGCCGTTTGGCGCGAAACAGGGGAGTCAGTGTCAGCGACCGCTGTTCATGTCGCAGCGGGCCGGCGCGGCAGCTGTGGCGCGCACACAGGAGCACGTCGCCGGACAGACGAGCCTCCCCGACCCTGAACGGGCAGGCATGCACGGCACAGAGCACTTCGATGCTGCTGCCGGTGGGCAGCGAGCGAAGCTGGAGCGCGAGCACCTTCGTGAACTTGCGGGTGGCGCTGAAGCTCCACGCGATGGTTGTGGGCACGACGGGGGATTCTTCGGGTGAGGGGACCGCGCGGGTCGGCACTGACGGTGACTGCACAACGGCCGTCGGCGCCGACTGCGCCTGTGCCGATCCGCCCGGGCCGGTAGCCGTCACCACGACGCGCAACGTCCGGCCGGCGTCGCCTTGTCCCACCGCATAGGTCTTGCCGGCGCCGCCGGGAATGGCGACGCAACCGGACCCGCCTTCGTCGCATGACAGCCATTGATAGGTAAATGTGGTGGGCGAGTGAGCCCAGACGCCATTGGAAGTTTCAACGACGTGCCCGACGATCGGATCTTCGGCGATCACGGGAGCAGCTTCGAGGGTGGGAACGTAGGGCACCACATAGCGGACGAGCTCGGACCCTTCCCGCCGTGGTTCGGCCGTGAACCAGAGCGTGCCGTCGTCGCCCGGTATGAGGCCCAGAGGCGAGGCGCCACCCGGCGTAACGTCGGGAAAGATGGTGACATCGCCTTCAGGAGTGATCCTGCCGAGCGCGCCGGGGGAGAGCGACGTCGTGAACCACATGTTGCCGTCAGGGCCGCGCGCGATGAAGGATTCGAAATCGATTTCCGGGACGGGGTATTCGGTGATGACACCTGTCGGTGTCACCTTGCCGATTCGGTGTGTCCCGGGGGCAACGAACCAAACATCGCCTTCGGGTCCCAGCGCGACCGATGAAGGAGCGCTTTCGGCAGGCAGCGAGATCAGCGATATTTTACCGCTGGGCTCGATGTAGCCGATCGACGAATGCCCGGAACGATGGTGAAAAGGGGGTTCCACCGTCAATTCATCGGCCAGGAACCACATATTGCCGTCTGAACCCTGCACTATGCCGCCGACCGGTTCCTCCTTTTCAGGCATCGGAAACTCGGTGATTTCACCGCCTGGTGTAACGCGTCCGATCGCACTCGTTCGGGGGAGGCGAGCGTAGGGTTCGGAATCGGGATTGAGAAACCACATGTTGCCGTCCGAGCCAAGCGCAATCGCGCCCGGGTTACGGCCGAGTGGGGGATCTTCAAAGGATATGGGAAAGGTTTCCACAGCGCCAAAGGTCGTGACGCGACCGACGAAGCTCGTGCCATAATCTTCGCCCCCGTGTTCGGTGAACCAGATGTCGTGGTCGGGGCCAAGCGCAATCCCACCGATCACGCGGTAGCAGGTCTCCGGTTCCTGGCACGCCGGAGTCGCTCGAGACGGATTGCGGAAGTCGCCCGTGACGAGGCCGAGCGGGGACACCCGGCCCACGCCGCCGGTGACGTACCTGTCTTCGAAGCCAGCCCCGTACTCACCGAACCAGATGCTCCCTTCGGAGCCAAGCGCAAGCGGGCTCTGCGGCGATGCCGCTTCGAGGATGAATGCTTCCGAGCTGCCGGGCAGTGGGTTGGCCGTGGCGATCTCAGCGCTCGCCGCGCAGGCGGCGATCCCGGCGGCCAGGATGAGACCGAGATGGAGATGGAGACCGAGACGGAGACGGAGAAATGTCCCGCGCGGCCACGCCGAGCGCCTTCGCCGCCGCGGGGTGGTTCCGTTGGCGCGAGGTGCCGTGGACGCATGGGAGTACGCCCGTTCGGCAGAGACACGTGGCTGAGTGGTTTGCATGGGTGGGGCCATCCAGAGGGATGGGATCTTATCCTGGCGGAGCGGAAAAGTCCTACCCCACCAGCTCCAGCAGCGGCTCGCACAGGACGGGCGGCGCGACGAGGATGCCCCAGGGGAGGTCCTTGTGCTCGGGCAGCTCGACCACCTGCAACCCAACCGCTTCGCACAGCAGCGTCCCCGCGGCGATGTCCCACGGCTTGACGGTGCGCTCGAAGTAGGCGTCGTAGCGGCCGGCCGCCGTCCACGCGAGGTCGAGCGCGGCGCTGCCGAAGCGGCGGATGTCGCGCACGCGCGGGATCACCCCGGCGAGCACCTGCGCCTGTGCGGCGCGCACGCGCGCGTCGTAGGCGAAGCCGGTCGCGACCATCGCACTTGAGAGTTCCGGTGCACGCGCCGGGCCATTCAACGTCTGTTCCGTGTACTTGCGAGGCCCCATCGACGGCACGGGCCAGCCCCTCCGGTAGGTGACCGGACACCGCATCCGAGCCTTACCGCCGCGCACCACCGTGAAGAGCTCCTCGCGAATCGGGTCGTAAATCGCGCCCGCCACCGTTCCCAAGTCGTCACGCACAGCGACACTGACGCACCACTGCGGTATCCGGAAGAGGAAGTTGACCGTTCCGTCAAGCGGATCCACCACCCACCGCAGCCCGCTTGTACCAGGCTCGTCGTCGTCGTCCTCCTCTCCCAGAAACCCGTCCTGCGGGCGACGTAGCGCGAGTTTTTCGCGGATATGCCGCTGGGAGGTGCGGTCTGCCTCGCTCACCAGGTCCGTGGGCGTACTCTTGGTCTCGACCTCCGCGTCCTTGCCATACAGAAAGCGATCCCTCAGCACCGCGCCCGACCAATGGGCGGCCTGTACCGCGAGATTAAGCAACTCCTCCGCGGAGTCACCGACTAGCAAGCCATCCGAGGGCTCCTCCTTCGATGACTCTCCCAGGCCGTGTCCACCACCCCCGTCAGCGACCCCACCGCGCTCGCCTGCTCCCGGTTTGCTTCCAGGGGCCTCGCTCACGAGAACCCGGGCGGGCGGTGCTGCTCCCACGGGCGCTCGGCCTCGACCTGGCCGGCGATCGAGAGCAGCGTGGCCTCGTCGTCGGGGCGGCCCACCAGCTGCACGGCGAGCGGCAGATGGTCGGCGTCGTCGGTGAAGCCGGTGGGGATCGAGACCGCCGGCTGACCGGTGGCGTTCCAGATACCGAGGAACGGGATCAGGCGCGTGCCGCCGAACATCGTGGCCACCATCCCGCGCCCCTCGTACTCGCCGATCTGCAGGGCGGGGCGGGCGGTGCAGGGCAGCAACAGCGCGTCGCAGTCGCTGAGCACCCGCCCAACGCGCGCGTTCAAAGTCGCTTCGGAGGCGAGCGCACGCGCGATGCCGGCTTCGCCGACCAGCTCGCCGGCGCGCACGATGTGGCGGCTGCGGCGCTCCATCCGCTCGACGTGGCCGATGTCCACGGCCGACTCGTAGGCGCCGCGCAGGTAGCGCGCGATCAGATGGGGACCCAACCACGGGGGGTAGTCGGGGTCGCGCTCGACCAGCTCGTGGCCGAGCGAGCGCAGCAGCTCGACGGTCTCCGTGTGCGCCCGCAGCACGCGCGGGTCGATCGGCTGCGGCAGGATCGGCTTGGTCGAGAAGGCGATCCGCAGGGGATCGGGTGCCAGCCCACCCGCCCCCCCACCCCGCGCGGCGGCCTCGCCGAAGCTGCCCTGCGCCGGGGGCGTCTGCGCGGTGAGGTCGAGGAACAGCGCGGCGTCGCGGACGTTGCGCGCGATCGGCCCGTACACGGCAAGGCCGTGCCAGCCGTACAGCTTCTCCGTATGAGGCGCGAGCGAGAT
>JBEKYV010000164.1:0-7480 GCA_049510515.1 Solirubrobacteraceae bacterium
GACACCGACACCGGGAACCCACCATCCACCCTCGCGTCCCACACAACCACATTGCTCTCCCTATCTTCCGGCAACAACTGATCAGCGGTCCCGAAGAACACATCATCCCCGCTCGCGCTCGCGTCAAGGAAAAACGATTCATAGCCACCCGCCACATCAGAGATCGGATAGACGTGACCATCCTCAAACTCATAAACATTCTCGCGACCATCACTGGCATGAGGCACAAGCGCGTCGTAACTATCAAAGAACAGGACGCCAGCTTCAGAAAAATTACGCGGCCTATACGAGTACTCATAGGGGCTCGCTCCGGGATTGAGGCTCGAAGGGCCGACCGGCCGCCCCCCGCTCGCGTCACACGAAGCGCACACAAGCCCACCCGTTTCTGCGTCGTAGAGGTAAACCTCCCTGCATTTATTATTGTGTTTTGCCGCATTGCCATTTGTATCTTCGCATGTGCCCACACCGTTTTCCGCGAGCTCGTTGTCGTAGCCCGTCAGACTTCGTTCTGAAAGGAACGCCAGGCGCGCCCCATCCGGGCTCACCGCGGCCGTATTGGTAGCCGGACCGGCCAGGGTTTGCGCCCTCCCCCAGTCCGGTGAATCGCCCGCTTCCGTTTGATTATTGCCAGGGGCGAGAGTCGCGATGAACGTCGGCGCACCGCCTTTATGGGAGACATACAGGTTCGGCTTACCCGCTTCGGCCTGTGCTCCCAGTGCGCTCTTTTCCGTCGTCAGTACCCCATTCGCCACGAAGTACACGTACGAGCCGTCTTCTGAGATCTGCACCACGCCCTGCACAGCCGCGCCTTCCGCGACGTCCGAAGTATCGACCGTCAAATCGGCAAGACGGCCGCTTTCCAAATTGTATTCGTACAGGTCACTCCCGGGCCGAGCAAGGACCCTCACACCAACAGAGCCGCCTTTAGTCAGAAACGACCCGTCAGCCGTCAACGGGGGCTGTTCGACTCCAGCGAGATCGCCCTCGAAGGTCACGGTATCCCCCGATCCCCCTGCCGCGCTCACGGCGACATTTCCCGCCCCAATCGACGGGAGTCCTTCGAGAGCCGATTGAAGTTCGACTGGGGCGGCGGGGTAGGAGATCGGCGCGGTCGTCTGCCCCCTTAAGGTGAGCGTATAAGTGCCACCAGTAGCGTTTTCGAAAAGGACTTCCTGCCGGTCGGAGACTCCCGTGTTGGCATCGTTCGTGAGCTCCTGATCGCTTGTGAAGAACACCTTTGAGCCATCCGCGCTCGCGCCCCAATAACGCGCCTCTCCCTGATTTAGATCTGCCCCTTTCGGTCCACTGCCACTGGTCTTCTGCGAAGCCGACACCTCGATCGTGCAGGCATCGCTGGAATCCGTGCATTCTTCACCACTCAAAGGACTCTGCGCCCGTTCGGCGTTCTCACGCACATACAACTGGCCCGCTAGGCCGGGACTCGTAAAGAAGACGCGCGAGCCATCGGAGGAGATCGCATACCAGGCATCTTTCAAGTGAAACCCCAGTCCACCGGGGTTCTCGTTTTCAACGTACGAACCAGCGACGGCATTCATCCCTTCACCGCTATTGGCAACACCGACGAGGCTCACCTCGCCGTCCACCCACTCGTACAACGAGTCTTCGTGCGCGAAGAGCACGTGGCTGAGGTCGGTGGAAGCACCCATAAGAGCAGGCCCGTAGCCCTCGAGAAAAGGTTCTTCGCCAGTGGGCGGGGTTGACAGCCACTGGTAGGAACCGCTGGCGAAATCTGCCGCGTACAGCTCATCGAGTCCCGCGGGCGCTTCGGTGGCCAGCGGAACATCAGTCCTCGCGACCCCCGTGGAGAGTTCTGGCGTGAAAACCAGTCCCGAGTAGGGATCATAAAACCCTTCGCTAGCGTATGCCTTGTACGGGGGCGTGATCGACTGCGTCGACCACCCACTCGACCCGCGCCGCGAGAGAAACTGATTTTCGTAATCGGACCCCGTAGGGTCGGCGAAGGAACCCCTGGAATCAAAGGTGATCGCATCACCAGACACCGAGGCGCGACTGGCATCTTCAGTGAAGGAGTCGGTCGCGTCGTTGCCGTTCGTTTCGAGAGGTGAGACCATCTCATACGCGCGACAGTCAGGGAGATTCAAACCGAAGGGCTGTTCGGCACGCAACTGTTCGTTGGGACACGCCCCGAACGCCAGGGCGGGGGCGTTTGAGAGCGTCAGGGCACCGGCGGTCACGCAGAGCGTCGCCAGGAGCAGCGTACGAGCAGCATTCATCGAACCATCCCCTCCGAGACAGAGGGGACAACCCCTCGATTACAAGACGATGCGCCGAGGGGCGCGACCAGCGAAGACTTGGTTACACGCGCACGTCTAACCCACCCCCACGCGGAGACGAAGACAAAGCGGCGCAAACGCGCCCGATGAGGTGGTGCCTCGGCTAGACCCCTAGCCGAAGAGAGAGAGAGAGAGAGAGAGATGCGACAGCGCCATGCTGGCGCATCTAGCATCACTCTCTACGCGGGGTGCAATGACCCCTGGCACGTTCATCCCTCTCAAAAGCACGCGAAAACCAACTCCCTCATCGGAATAGACCCGGTCCCTCTCCCAGAGAAACCCCTGCCAGTGCTTCGAAGGCCGGCCACTGGAGGCCCGACCACAAACCAGACCCTTATGTTCAAGACGGCTCGGCTACCGACGTTGGTGCCGAGATGAGACGATTATAAGCAGGACGCGAGGTACTTGTCAAGTCCTAGGGTCAAGTCCTGGGGAGCATCCCCGCGCGTGGGGCGCTCAGGGCTTGGCTGGCTGGGTGATTCTTGTGCGTGCCGCACGGACGAGGTCGCGGGCTCCGCGCAGCTCGCGGGCGGTGAAGAAGCGGGTCATGATCAGCAGCGCGGGGGCTAGTAGGAACCACAGGGCCCGCAGGACCAGGCCGCCGAAGCCGCTGGTCGGGAGCAGCAGCTCGCCCGAGACCGCGACCGCCGCGAAGATCGCCACCAGCAGCGCGAGGCGCGGCCAGTCGAACGCCACGTGGAAGAGCGAGCGGGTGAGGGTGTAGAGGACCGCGAGCATCGCGATGTAGGCGCCGCAGAGGGCGAGGCCCGCGCCGGCGATGCCGAGGTTCGCGCCGCCCTTGGGCACGAGCAGGAGCAGCAGCGCCACGTTGACGGCGAGGCCGGCGGCGGCCGCGGGGAAGTTGCGGGTGGTGTTGCCTGCGCGGCCCGCCAGCACCATCAGCACCGGGTAGAGGCCGTACAGCGCCCAGCCGAGCGCGAGCCAGGGCAGCGCCTTGTAGGCGCCGAAGTATTCGGGGGCCGAGAGCAGGCGCACCAGCCAGCGGCCCAGCAGCGCCACGCCGCACACCATCAGGCCCGTTGCCAGCACGTAGTAGGTGGTGACGAGGGCGTAGAGCCGCGAGGCCTCTTTGTCGCTCTTGATCGAGTAGGCCAGCGGTGGCCACGCGTACTGGAAGCCCCTTACCAGCAGGAACACCACGGTGGCGAGCTGCAGCGCGATCGAGTAGAGGCCGGCCGCGCTTTGCGAGTAGACGCGGAAGAGGTAGAGGCGGTCCACGACCTGCAGCGCGTAGACGCTGGCGTCGGCCGGCACGGTGGGCACGCCAAAGCGGAGCATCGCGCGCAGGTCGTGGATGCGGAAACGGAGGGAGAATCGATGGGCTCTCGCCAGCACTACCCAGAGGCCGAGGACGACGATGGCGGAGGCTCCGAAGTTGCCCAGGAGGAGGCCCCTGGCCTGCTGGTCCGCGAACACGACCAGCAGGACCGTGAACGTGACGGTCATCGCCACGTTTGCCATCGAGGCGTACAGGTAGGCGCGCGCGCGTTCGTCCACGCGCAGCTGGGCGTAGGCCATTTCGAGGTTCGTGAAGGCCCACATGCCGAGGATCGCGCAGTCCATCAGGTCGGGGTCGCGGAAGCCCAGGATCAGCTGGCAGAGGTCGGCCGAGAAGGCCAGGGCGATCAGCGCCGCCACCGACGTCGTCCACGCGACCGTCGCCGTCACCGTGCGCGCGATCCTGGCGCGTCGCTGCTGGTCGTGGTCCGTGAAGTAGAAGCGCACGAACGCCTCCCCCAGCCCCACGCGCAGGAAGATGCTCGACAGGATCACCGCGGTGAGCAGCGACTGGTAGGCCCCATAGCCTTCGGTGGGCACGTGGCGCGTGTACAGCGGCAGCAGGATCACCGCCAGGCCCTTGGCCACGATGTCGGCCGCCTGGTAAGCCGCGCCGCTGGTCAACAGGCGCTTCAGGTAGTCGCGCACGACCTCAGCTTGTCAGCGCGGCCGGCTCGACGCTCACCGCAGAGCGACTCTGGGGCTCGCTGGCGCCCCGTGCGCAGGCCAACGCAACGCCGATGCCCAGCAGTACCCACGTCTCCGGGTCCTCGAGGAAGTCGGCGTAGGTGAAGGTGTGCAGCACCAGCGCCGCAAAGCACGCCGCCAGCGCGATCCTGGGTGGGGATCGGCCCGCCCCGCGGAACAGGACCGCGAAGCCCGACACCAACAGCGCGACGTACAGCGCCAGACCGACGATCCCCTGCTCGGCCGCCACCGTTATCGGGATCGTGTGCGAGGCCGAGGTCGCGCTGGTGCTGGTCACGTGTTCGTGGGCGCGGTACTCCTGCGCGAACGAGCCCGGGCCGAAGCCCTGCACAGGCCGGTCGGCGAACAGGCGCAGCCCCCCTTCGATCAGCTTCGTGCGGCCGCTGGTCGCGTTGCTCGCCGAGCCGCCTTTCCCCGTCAGCCCGAGGTGCAGGCTCGCCGGCGCCACCGCCACCAGGACCAGCGCGATCGCCGCCAGCGCGACCGTCACGTAGACCGTGCCGCGCACGTCCCATCGGTAGGCGGCCAGCACCGCGAGGCCCAACAGCAGCGCGGCGATGCTCGACTGCGAAAAGCTCGTCACGAGGCCCGCCAGCAGCCACAGCAGCACCGCGCCGCCGAGCAGCACTGGCCGACGGCGTACGCTCCACAGTACTCCGGTGGTCACCCCGATC
The DNA here is from genome assembly GCA_049510515.1 of Solirubrobacteraceae bacterium. GTDB lineage: Bacteria > Actinomycetota > Thermoleophilia > Solirubrobacterales > Solirubrobacteraceae > Palsa-744. The sequence continues at coordinate 4,997 of JBEKYV010000164.1, forward strand.
ATCACCAGCGCGAGGAAGCGGCCGTAGATGTTCGGGTCGAAGAAGAGCGAGTTGACCCGGAAGTAGTTGCCGTACTGGTCGGCCGCCACCACCTTCGGGTTCAGGAACAGCTGCTTGCGGTCGTACTCGACGAAGCCGATCCCCGCGAACAGCACCGCGAGGGCGACCGCCACCGCCAGGCACTGCAGCAGCAGCTCGCGCGTCCAATCGACCTCGCGCAGCAGCGCGAACAGTAGCGCGAACGGCACATAGAAGAAGACCATGTTCTCCAGCGCCTTGGAGAAGTCGGCGGAGTACGCGGCCTGCAGCGCGTACAGCACCACCGCGGCGAGCAGCAGCCATTCCAGGCCACGCGGGGAGATCATCCGCGCCCACCAGCCGGTCGGCGCCGGCTCGGGTGCGCCGTCGTGTGTGGGGTCGGCCCGCGCTGGGGGCGCGGCCGACAATCGCGGGAGTGCGTACGCCAGCGCGCCCGCCCCCACCACCAGGTAGAGCGGGATCAGCAGGTTGGAGGTGCTGCCGCCGGTCGCGATCGGCAGGCGGAACGGCAGCGCGAAGATCGCCAGCAGCGGAAATGCCCGGGGTCGCCTGTGGATGACGACTGCGATCACGGCCACGACCACCAGGCCCAGGACGACCGCCGCGGCGGCCTTCGCGGGCTGGTTACGCAGGTGTGTCAACTGCGAGGTGTGCCAGATATCGGCGAGCAGCAGCGCCGGCGTCACCACCAGCACGGCGAGCACGGCGAGCGCCCGCTGTCGTCCTGATACCCGCGGCGGGCGCCCGAGCACGACCAAGGCGACGAGCAGCGCCACCACGATCACGCCGAGCTTCTCGACGCCCTCCCCAAAGCCGTGTGCGGTGGCCAGGATCGCGGTGCTCACGGATGTGGTTCCAGTTTGAAGCTGGTCGTGGAGTAGCGGGAAAGATCCTGGTTGCGCAGGCTCACCCGCAGGCGGTATTCACCCGGTGGCGCCAGACCACCACTCTGCGTCGGGCCGAGCTGGCCGTTCCAACACAGTGACAGCGGTTTGTATTTTTCCACCGGCAGGTCACGCACGATCGTCGCGACGCTGTGGTTGGCGGAGTCGACGATCTCGACTGTCACTTCATCGGCCTGCGCGATCTTGAATGCGAGGTACTCCACCCATTCACTCGAGTTCACCAGTCGTGGGGGCACCCTCCCCCGGCAGCCCGCCGCCGGCACACGGGTCGGGGTGAAGCTTGTATCCATCTTGAATTCCTGCACCGGCGTCGGCGTGTGCTTCAGCCGCTGCGTCAACACAAACGCGACGAAGCAGGCCACAACCAACGCAGCAAACACCACACGCGCCAGCTTGTAAGCCTCCGCTGACTCACCGGGCGAGCGCCGCCCGGCGGAGCCCCCTTGGGGGGCGAAGCCCATTCTGATTAATCCTTTCCATCCAATGCGAAGCGCTCGACCGTGTCCGAGCGCAGCCCCAGGCGCAGCGTCTCCAGCGAGAGCACGTCGTTCGGGGCGATGTTGCCGAGGTTGCACTCGCTGCCGAAGAACTCCAGCAGCCACACCTGCTGGGCCTTCAGCGGCGCCTCGAAGATCATCCGCTCCGGGTTCACCGCGTGCGCGATCTCGTCGATCAGGCCGCTGCGCACCTCGCCGTCTGCCCGGTAGATGCCGGCCGTGCCCGACTCGCGCGCCTCGGCGACGACCTTCCAGGCGCCCGCCTCCAGGTCGCGTTCGATCTGCTCGACCCAGACGTATGGGGCCATGATGACGTCGGCGTCCTTGCTGCCGACCTCTGCCAGCACGGTGAAGCCGGCCGCGACGAGGGTGCGGATCAGGTGTGACTTCGCCTCGGGCTCCAGCGCGATCGTGCCGTCTGAGACCTCGACGTGGTGCAGGCCCAGCTCCTTCAGCCAGGCGATCAGGCCCTCGACGCGGCCCTGCTTGATCGCCAGCTCGGTGAGCGTGCCGCCGAGCACAACGGGGATGCCATGCGCGGCGTAGCGCTCGAGCTTTGGCTTCAGGTTGGCGCTCACCAGCGCCGTGCCCCAGCCGAGCTTGACGATGTCCACGTACGCGCCGGCGACCTCCAGCAGCCCCTCGACCTCAGCGCCCGACAGGCCCCGGTCGAGCACGTGCGTGAGGCCCCGCGTGCGCGGCTTGGAGCTGCGCTCGGGGAGCTTCAGGAAGCTGCTGGTCGGGGTATCCGGGTTCATGCGCGCTCGCGGGGCGGGGTCGGCCGGGCGCCCACTAGCCGGCTGGCGTTTCGCTCGCGGCGGGGGCTTCGTTGCCCTGCGCTTCGCCGGCCCCGGCGCCCGCGGAGCCACCTGCCGCCCCTTCGCTCGACGCCGCTTCGCCATTCCCGGAGCCGACCAGCGATTCCTTGTCGGCGCCGGCGATCACCACCACGCTCGTGCCGTTCACGGCCGACGCGACCGCGCCTTCGATCGGCGTCACTTCGCCGATGCCCAGCGTCTGGCCGACGTGCTGCGCTTCGGTGC
>JBEKYV010000165.1:0-7449 GCA_049510515.1 Solirubrobacteraceae bacterium
GAGAGCACCTCGGCGCCGACGCGCACGATGCCGCGGTCGTCGAGGTTGCGCAGCGACTCCTCTGAGCGGTTGGGGATGTCGCGGGTGATCTCCTCCTCGCCGAGCTTGGTCGTGCGGGCGTCGATCTCGTACTCCTCGATGTGGATCGAGGTGAGCTCGTCGTCCTGCACGAGGCGCTTGGAGAGGATGATCGCGTCCTCGAAGTTGTAGCCCTCCCAGGACATGAAGGCGACCATCAGGTTCTTGCCGAGCGCCATCTCGCCCTTGTCGGTGGAGGAGCCGTCGGCGAGCACGTTGCCGGCCTTGATCTTCTCGCCCGCGTTCACGCGGGGCTTCTGATGGATCAAGGTGCCCTGGTTGGAGCGCATGAACTTCTGCAGCTCGTACTCGTCCTTCTTGCCATCGGTCGTCTCGACCACGATCTGGTTGGCGTCGACGAACTCGATCGTGCCGCCGTTCTTGGCCAGCAGCACATCGCCGGTATCGAGGGCGGCCCGGCGCTCCATCCCAGTGCCGACCAGCGGCGCGTCGGCCTTCAACAGCGGCACCGCCTGGCGCTGCATGTTGGAGCCCATCAACGCGCGGTTGGCGTCGTCGTGCTCGAGGAACGGGATCATCGCCGTGGCGACCGACCAGATCTGCTCGGGCGAGACGTCGACGAGATCGACGTCTTTCGGGCCAACCGTGACGTACTGGCCGGCCTGCGTGCGGCAGAGGATTTCGGTGCCCTTCAGCTTGCCGCTCTTCTCCTCCACCGGCGTGTTGGCCTGGGCGATCACCCGCTCCTCCTCCTGGGTGGCGTCGAGGTGCACGATCTCCTCGGTGACCACGCCATCCTTCACAACCCGGTAGGGAGTCGTGACGAAGCCATGCTCGGAGACCTCGGCGAACGAGGAGAGCGAGCCGATCAGGCCGATGTTGGGACCCTCGGGGGTCTCGATCGGGCACATGCGCCCGTAGTGGGTGGGGTGCACATCGCGCACCTCGATCGGCGCGCGCTCGCGCGTCAGCCCGCCCGCGCCCAGCGCGGAGAGCCGGCGGCGGTGGGTGAGCCCGGCAAGCGAGTTGGTCTGGTCCATGAACTGCGAGAGCTGGGAGGAGCCGAAGAACTCCTTCAGCGCCGCCACCACGGGGCGGATGTTGATGATCGTCTGCGGCGTGATCGTGTCGGCGTCCTCGGTCGTCAGGCGCTCGCGCACGACGCGCTCCATGCGGTAGAGGCCGATGCGGAAGGCCTCCTGGATCAGCTCGCCGACGGTGCGCAGACGGCGGTTGCCGAAGTGCTCGTACTCGTCGAGGTGGTCGGCAACCGGCTCGCGCGGCATCGACATCGCCTCGGCGGCGTAGTCCTTGATTTCGAGTTCCGGTTTCTCGGGCATGCCGAGGCGCTTGGGCAGCGACACCAGCTCCTTGATCAGCGCGACAATGTCGTCCTTGGTGAGCGTGCGCACGTCGAGGTCGGTCTGCTGGGAGAGACGCGAGTTGAGCTTGTAGCGGCCCACGCGCGTGAGGTCGTAGCGCTTGGGGTCGAAGAACAGCTGGTTGAGCAGCGCCTTGGCGTTCTCGACGCTGGGCGGCTCGCCCGGGCGCTGCTTCTTGAACAGCTCGATCAGCGCGCCCTCTTCTGTGCGGGTCACCTCCGTGTCGGAGTCCAGCGTGTTGGCGATGTAGTGGGAGTTCTCGAAGATCCGCATGATCTCCTCGTCCGTGGCGTAGCCCATCGCGCGCAGCAGCACGGTGACGGGGAGCTTGCGCTTGCGGTCGATGCGGACGTAGACCTTGCCCTTCTTGTCGATCTCCAGCTCCAGCCACGAGCCGCGGGCCGGCATCAGGTTGGCGATGAACACCTGCTTCTCGCGGTCCTTGGGCTCCATCAGGTAGGCGCCGGGGGAGCGCACCAGCTGCGTGACGACCACGCGCTCGGTGCCGTTGATCACGAACGTGCCGCGCTCGGTCATCCACGGAAAGTCGCCCATGAACACCGACTGCTCGCGGATCTCTCCCGTCTCGCGGTTGATGAAGGCGACCGTGACGGTGAGGGGGCGCGCGAATGTCAAATCCTTCTCGCGGCACTGTTCGAGCGAGGCCACGGGCTCGTCGAAGGCGATCTCGCCGAACTGGACGGCGAGGTTGCCGGTGTAGTCCTCGATCGGCGAGATGTCGTCGATCGTCTCCCGCAGACCACCCTTCTGCGGGTCGGTGAGCCACTCGAATGAGCGGCGCTGGATGTCGATCAGGTTGGGTACGTCGCACGACTTGTTCAGACGCGCGAAGGTCCGGCGCGTCCGGAGGGCATCAGCAGCAGCCAAGGAAGACTCCTTCGAGGAGAGAGACGACACAACGAGTGCACAACAGCGCAAGGCGAGCGCGACCCGTCAAGATAGCACACGCCACCGCCACCCTCAAGTGGGCAGCCAGCGCTCACGGACCCCGCCTCCGGAGAGCCGCGTATGTGGCGCGGTCTCCATGCCTCTGAGGCGGCTGCGGCTATCGGCCGGCGAGCGCGATTCTACCGGAAAATCCGCCGATTTGTTAGGCGCGGGTAAAGACGCCTCGACGAGGTGCCCGCGGGGGAAGTATGTTCGCCGCAGGCCGACATGCGCGCACGCGCGCGCACGCACATGTCGAGCCAAAAAAGAATACTGCCGCCCTGCCGCCGGTCGGGCCGAAAACAGAAGACTGCCGCCACCGACGCGAGAGCTACTTCAACTCCACCGACGCTCCGGCCTCCTCCAGTTCCTGCTTGAGCTTGTCGGCCTCGTCCTTCTCGATGCCCTCCTTGACCGGCTTGGGGGCCTCGTCGACGAGCGCCTTGGCCTCCTTCAGGCCGAGGCCGGTGGCGGCGCGCACGACCTTGATCACCTGGATCTTCTTGTCGCCGGCGCCGGTCAGCATCACGTCGACGGTGGAGGGGCCTTCCTCCTCGGCCGCTGCCTCGCCGCCGCCACCGGCGGCTGCCGCGACGGGGGCCGCCACGGCCGCGGCGGAGACGCCGAACTCCTCCTCGAGCGCTTTGATGCGCTCTGCGAGTTCGAGCACGGAGATCCCCTTGAGCTCCTCGATCCAGTCCTGGGTGCTGGTTGCCATCGTTCAGTCTCCTTCGGTTGAAGTGGTTGCGGATTGCTTCTGGTCGTGCACCTGGCCGAGCGCCACGGCGAGACCGCCGAGCAGCGCACCCAGGGTGCGCACAAGTCCTGAGACGGGCGAGGCGACGACGCCGACGAGCTGCCCGTAGAGCACTTCGCGCGAGGGCAGCCGCGAGATCGCCCGCAGCTGGTCGGGGTCCAGCGCGGCGCCTTCCATCACGCCGCCCTTGAAGGGGAGCAGCTGCGTGATGCGCGCGTAGTCGGCGATCGCCTTGGCGGCCAAAGCAGCGTCGCCGCGCACGAACGTCAACGCGGTGGGGCCCTGCAACAGGGGCTTCAGATCCTCCGCCCCCGTCTGGTCGGCGGCGCGCTCGGTGAGCGAGTTCTTGACGACGCGGAAGACCGCGTCGGCCTCGCGCAGCTTGGCGCGCAGCTCCGCCGCCTGCGGCACGGAGATGCCGCGGTAGTCGACGGCGAAGACCGCCTGGGAACTCTCGATGTCGGCGGCGATCTCGGCGATCGCCGCGGCCTTTTGGTCTCGGTTCACGGTGGCTCCTGTCCCGGGCTTCTGCTGCGACAGCGGCCGGGGGTCTTAGGTTGCCGTCGGGGATGGCTCTCAGGCGGCAACTGCCGCAGGCGAGGCCTCCTCAACGATATCGCGGGTACGGGAAGGGTCGACTTTCACGCCCGGCCCCATCGTCGAGGCGAGCGTGATCGTGTACAGGTAGCGGCCTTTGGCGGCGGAGGGCTTGGCGCGGATCAGCTCTTCGACGACGGCGGCGTAGTTCTCCAGCAAAGCGCGCTCCTCGAAGGAGGCCTTGCCGATCACGAGGTGGACGATCGCGGTGCGGTCGGTGCGGTACTCGATCTTGCCCGACTTCGACTCTTCGACGGCTTTGGCGACATCCATCGTGACCGTGCCCACTTTCGGGTTGGGCATCTTGCCGGCCGGCCCGAGGATCCGCCCGAGGCGCCCGACGACCGCCATCAGGTCGGGGGTGGCGATCGCGACGTCGAACTCGTCGAAGCCGTCCTGGATCCTCTGTGCAAGATCCTCGCCGCCAACCACATCGGCGCCGGCCGCTTCCGCCTCGGCGACCTTCGCGCCCTGGGCGAATACTGCCACCTTGACGTCCTTGCCGAGCCCGTTGGGCAGCGCGATCGTGCCGCGCAGCTGCTCGTCGGCGTGGCGCACGTTGAGGCCGGTGCGGATGTGCACCTCGACCGACTCGTCGAACTTCGCGGAGGAGAGGCTCTTGACGATCGCGATCGCCTCGGCCGGCTGGTAGTCGTGCTCGCGGTCGACCTTCGCGCGGGCCTCGGCGTGGCGGCGGGAGTGGTGGCTGCTCATCCCTCTACCTCAACGCCCATCGACCTCGCCGTCCCGGCGATGATCAGCGAGGCGTGCTCCACGTCGTGGGCGTTCAGATCGGGCAGCTTTCGCTCGGCGATCGCCTCCAGCTGCGCGCGGGTCAGCTTGCCGACCTTGACCCGGTGTGGCTCGCCGGAGCCCTTCTCCAGGCGCAGCGCTTCGCGGATCAGCACCGCGGCGGGCGGAGTCTTCGTGACGAACGTGAACGAGCGATCCTCGTACACGGTGATCACAACCGGCACGATCGTGCCGGTTTCGCTCTGCGTCTGGGCGTTGAAGGCCTTGCAGAACTCCATGATGTTGATGCCGTGCTGACCCAGGGCAGGGCCCACCGGCGGGGCGGGCGATGCCTGCCCGGCGCGGGCCTGCAGCTTGATCGTTGTCAGAACCTTCTTAGCCATTTTGTGAAGAGTACCTTGGTAGTGCTTCTTATATCTCTGTTGACCACGGCGCATGCGCCGTGGTCCGGAAGGGCGCATGCGCCCTTCCGCGGGTCGGCGCATGCGCCGACCCGGTCCTACAACTTTTTAACCTGGTCGAAGCCCACCTCGACCGGGGTCTCCCGGCCGAAGATTGATACCAGGACCTTGAGCTTGGCGGCGTCGTCGTTGATCTCGGAGATCTCACCGGAGAAGTCCGACAGCGGTCCGGAGACCACCTTGACGGTCTCGCCGATCGCGAACTGGGCGCGGGTGCGCGGCGCCGTGGCGACCTCCTTGTGCAGCAGGCGATCGACCTCGACCTGGGTCAGCGGCACCGGCTCCTGGGCAGCGCCGACGAAGCCGGTCACGCCGGGGGTGCCCTTGACGACGCCCCACGAGTCCTCGTTGAGTTCCATGTTGACCAGCACGTAGCCGGGCATCGTGCGCTTCTCGACCGTGATTTTCTGGTTGTCCTTCATCTCCGAAACGGCTTCGGTCGGGACAACGACGTTGCGCACGGCGCGCTGCTGGCCGAGCGAGACGACACGGTGTTCGAGGTTGTGCTTGACCTTGTTCTCGTGACCGGAGTATGTGTTGACGACGTACCAGCGAAACATTCAGAGGGCTCCTAGGCGGGCCTTTCAGGGGGTTGATATATACGGGCGCTAGAGAATAAAATTGACTATCTTCTGCGCCACCCAATCGGCGGCGCCAAGATAGACGCCGGCGACTGCGACGAAGCCGAGCACGACCGCCGTGGCCTGCGAGACCTGGGCGCGATCCGGCCACTGTACGCGCTGCAGCTCCGCCCATGAGGCGCGCAGGAAGGCGACGGCGCGGGCGGGCAGCGGGCGTTTATGTTCGCGGCGCTCTGCGACCCGCTCGATCTCGTCGCCGCCGCTACCCTCGCTCTCCGGCTCCAGCGCGACTCCGCCCCCACGGCGGCCACCGCCGCCCCCGCCCGGGGCGGTCTCGATGTGGGCGCCGCCGATGAGGTAGTCGGGCAGCGCACGCTCAGGCTCGATGTTGGCCGCGGCCTCGGCCTCGGACTCGGTGACGAGCGCCTTGGGCTCGCCGGGACCTGAGCCGTTTCCATCCTCGGCCTCCTCGGAGACCTCGCCCTCGGGCATCGGCACGCCGCCAGCGCCGGCGATGAGCGCGGCGTCGAACTCGTCCACCTCTCCGGAGGCGTGCTCAAGCGCGCCGGGCAGATCCGCGCGGTGGATCTCGGCGTGCGTGGCCGTGGGCGCGCCCCGTGGGGCACGCCGCTCCCGGCGCTGCTTGGCGCGTTTACGGTCACGGGCCACAGCGCGCTCCCGCGCTAGCGGGTCTCCCGGTGCCCGGTGTGCCGGCGGCACCAGCGGCAGTACTTGCGCAGGGCGATCCGGTCGGGGTTGTTGCGCTTGCTCTTATTCGTCTGGTAGTTGCGCTGCTTGCACTCCTCGCAAGCGAGCGTCACTGCGATGCGTACGTCTCCGCGGGCCATGTGGGTCCCAGTCTTCCAAGCGTGGTCGTGTACAAAAGGTTTGCCCCAGGCGAAGAAAAACCCCGCCTGGCGCGAGGTCTGGCAAGTCTAGCGCGGTTTGCGCCTTTCGGTCGCGTTCCCGCGTGTTCTTTACACGCGAGGCACGCGGGCAGCGGGGTGGGAGTCCGTGGGCGCTGTCTCCGACGGTACTGCCCCGCCCTGGGGCGATGGGAGTCGGCTGGGACGCGTCGGCGCGCGGGGCTGGGATCGCATCCGCGTGGGCGCCGGCCTCAATACCCGACGCCGGGGCGCGCGGTTGCGGCTACGGCAGCCGCTTGATCCCGGCCAGCTCGTCGAATCCTCGGTCGAATGTGACGATCTCCGCGATCTTCCGGCGCCGCATGACAGCGGCGTGCAGCGCGTCACGCGCTGATAAGGATACGTGGGCGTGCACCAGGTCCTTCGCGAGGAAGACGTCCTGCTCCTCGACTGGCAGCACGTCATCTACGAGACTTTGCAGAACCTCAAACGCGGGCTCGATCCTGTCGCGGCGGCCGGTCGAGACATAGCGGTGGAGGATCTCCTGGAAGACCTCGCTGCTCGTGACCAGCCGCCGTCGCTCAGCGACCAGCCGCTCGAGCGCGAGCTGAGCGTCGACCTTGTGCGGATGCGGTCGCCCCACCAAATACATCGAGACGTTCGCGTCGAGGAAGATCACAGGTCATCGGCGCCCGCAAACCCCGCCTCGATCTCGGCGAGGCGTCCGGCTTCGGTCTCGGCCAGCATCGTGTCGATGTCGACTTCGTGCCCCCCCGTCACCTCATAGCTCGCGGCCTTGCGAATCGCGGCCAGCTTGGCCTCGACGTCGCCACTGGAGATCTCGCGCTCCGCCGTCCTGAGCGCTTGACGTACCCACTCGGACACAGTCAGCCCAGACGTACGAGCGGTCTTCTCGTAGCGGACCATGTCCGCGTCGCCGACCACCACCTGCAGGCGCTTACTCATATGGGTAGTATAGCGTACTGTCGTGGTTAGGCAGCGATCAGAGACGTGGGACCCAATCATTGCGCCCCGATCCGGCGTCGGTGCTGTTCGCGGTGCTAC
>JBEKYV010000166.1:0-7353 GCA_049510515.1 Solirubrobacteraceae bacterium
CCGGGCGGCTGGACTGCTCGGAACGCCAGGCGCGCCGCTACGTCAGCCAGGCCGCGGCGCAAAGGCAGAGCAGTATCAGCGTGAGGGGCTTTGGTAGGCGTCCAGCCATGGGCTCGCATCGGCATCCTGCCATCACAACACGATAGAGGGTGGCGCAGCCGGCCCATGGCAGGCTTGCCGAAACGGGGACACGTGCCCTTGGAGCGTGTCCCCTGGCTTCGGCCGGGCTCCTCTTCTGCCAGACAAGCTCCCGGTAGGCTGTCGGTCGTGTCGCCCACCTGGATCTGGATGCAGATCGCGATCGTGGTGTTTGTGGTGATCGGAATGATCATCGCGATCACCAAGCTGGCGTGATCAGCTACCGGCGCAGGCGCAGCCACCGGCGCGGGTGTGGGGCCTCAATCTCGCGCATGACCACCTCGGGACGGGGCGGGATCTCCCCACCGTCGAGGATCGCGCGCGGCACTGCTTGGGTAAGCCACTGCGTCAGCGGGCCCAGCCCCACCGCCTCTAGCTCCGCGGCGATCGCGGGGGGTCGATGGGCGTGATCGTGCGCGTCGGAAGCCACGTTGTGCAGCAGCCCGTCGCGCGCCAGCTCGAGTGCGAAGCGGCGGGCCTCGCCCCCGAAGCTCCCGCCGAAGGAGCCGGCGGTGACGGATGTGAGGAACCCCTCGCGCACGAGCCGCTCGAGCATCCCCCGGTCGCGCTGAAACGTGGGGCAGCGCTCGGGGTGGGCCACCACGACGCGCCGCCCGTCGCGCCCCAGCGCAAGCAGGATCTCGTCGAGGTGGGGGGCGACCGGGGTGAAGGGTGGCTCCACCAGCAGCCACTCTCCCCCGCCGAGCGTGAGGCGCTCCAACTCCGCCGGCTCGATCTCGGCGATCTGCGTCAGCGCGACCTCGGCGCCGGCGCGGACTTCGAGCGGCGCTCCCCCGCTGCTCAGCACTCCCTCCTCGGCAAGGCGGGCGTTCAGCTCCCCAGCCAGCCGGGCGATCGTCGCGGCATCGTTGCGGTAGCGCCAGCTGACGTGCGGGGTGGCCACCAGCACCTGCGTCCCGCCGGCGGCGGCGGCGCGCGCGAGCGCGAGCGAGCCCTCGATCGTGGGGGGACCGTCGTCGATCCCGGGCAGCACGTGGCAGTGCAGGTCGATCACGCTGCGCCGAACGTTACGCGAGGGACTGGTGGGCGTGAGGTCGGCCGATAGACGACGCGCGGGTGGCCGGGCGCGGCAGGCCCGGATATGATCGAGCCGGCTGGCGGTGCCGCGGCGAGGATGCGCGCAGCCCCGTCAGGCGCTCAACCCACAGCTCCCTACAAGCAGGCGAGGAGTCAGAGTCATGTTCAAATCGATCGTGGTGGGCACCGACGGCTCCGAGACGGCCGGTGAGGCAGTGCGCCAGGCGGGCGACCTGGCCCGTACGCTGGGCGCGACGCTGGAGATCGTGAGCGCCTACGAGCCGGTGCCGGCTGGGCGTCTGCGCTCGGAACGGCGCGACGCCCCGGAGGACCTGCAGTGGGCGATCAACCCCCGCGAGGACGTGGACGCGGCGCTGGAGACAGCCGCGGCGCCGGCGCGCGAGGCGGGCGTCGATGTCAACGTCTACGCCCGTCAGGGCGACCCCGCCGACGCGATCCTCGACGTCGCCGAGGAGCGCGGCGCGGACCTGATCGTGGTCGGCAACAAGGGCATGAGCGGCGCCAAGCGCTTCCTGCTGGGCTCGGTGCCCAACCGGGTCTCCCACCACGCGCCCTGCTCGGTGCTGATCATCAGGACGACCTAGCCGCGGTGGAGGGCCGCTCGACGCCGCTCGTCGTGCAGTACCTGTACGTGCACGGCCCGGGCGAGGCGTTTGACTACCCATCGAGTCGCTCCTGGGGCGGCTCTGGGCGGCTGGCGGCGCGCTACCTCGAGTGCGTGCTCGTGCAGGCCGCCTCGCTGCGGCTGCGCGGGGTGGCGTGTGATCTGGCGCTCGTCACCAACCTGACCGACCGACGCCCCCTGGGCCCCCACGGAGCGCGCCTACTGGAGGAGATCGAGTCGATGGGGGTGGAGATCGTGTTTGCCGACTACCTGCATCGGCCGCCGGGGGAGGTGGCGACGTTTGCGTCCTCCAGGTATGTCTTCGACGCGATCGCGGCGGCCGGTGGCAAAGGGCCCCCGGATCGGCAGCTGTGTCTGGTGGACGTCGACTGCGTCTGGCTCGATGCGCCCAAGGTGTTCGCGGCCATTCCCCGGTCGCCCGGCATCGGTTGCATTCACATCCCCTACCCCCCCGACTGGGAGCTCTACGGCTTCACCCCGCGGACGCTGGGCGAGCTCGCCGGCCGCATGGGAGCGCCAGGTGCCCCCGTGCGGTGGGTGGGCGGCGAGCTGCTGGCCGGTGACGCCGGCGATCTGCGGGCGCTCGTATCGACGTGTGAGCAGCTCGAACGGGAGGTGGTGGCGCGAGAAGTGGCGGCACACGAGGAGGCGTTCACAACCGAGGAGCAGCTGCTGTCGCTCGCCGGCGCGCTGGGGCGCGCCCAGCTGCACGACCTGTCGACTGTGGCACAGCGGATCTGGACCGGGCCCCGGCACGGCGCCCCCGCCGTCAGCGATCCCGCGTCGCTCGGCCTGTGGCACCTGCCGAGCGAGAAGGGCCTCGGGTTCCGTCGCGCCGCCCGCACGATCACCGCTGGTCACGGCGAGCGGCTGGCCGGCGACCTCGAGGATCCCGCGCGCGCTCTGAAGCGATTCAACGTCGCGGGGGCCGGCTGGCGTCGCCGGCTTCGCGACGACGGCTGGCTGGCAACGCAACGACTTCGCGACGGCCTCCTCTCGCGCATGAAGTGAAGCTGGCGGGGGGCATCCCGGTGAGGCCGGCCGGCCGAATGCTCTCGACGATGAGCCGGGTACCCTCCCCGGCGTGAGCGCGGAGCGAGCAGGCGACACCGGTAAGCAACGGCCGGCGGCGGGCCGGCTGCTGATGATCGAGCAGGGTGGGCGCGGCGGCGTGGCCGACTACACCGAGGAGCTGACGCGCGCGCTTGCCGCGGAGGGATGGCAGGTCGCGCTGGCGACGGCGGAGGATCACCGCTACCAGCCGGCGGGCGGCGTCACGATCCACCCCGTTTTCCACTACGTGCGCGGTCGCACGCCACTCGCGCGCGCAGCACGGCGAGTGGGGCTCGGCCAGATCGCCAACGGGCTGCGTTTCCTGCTCGCGATCCCGCGGCTGGTGCGCCTCGGTCGCGACAGCGATCTGGCCCACAGCCAGGGGTGGGAGTTCGCGCCCTTGGGGCTGGTGGCAATCGCCTGCCTGCGGGTGGCGGGGGTGCCGGTGGTGCAGACCGCGCACAACACGTTCGAGCGCGGCCGCTCGCTCGACCGCGCCCACGCCTGGCTGGCGCGGCTGACGGCTCGCACGATCGTCCACACGCAAGCCGATCTCGCCCGCGTGCCGAGCACCGCGGACGGTCGGGTGGCGGTGATTCCCCACGGCGAGTACGGGGCGCTCGCCCGCAGCGGAGGCACTGCCGATCGCGAAGCGGCGCGGGCGGAGCTGGGGATCGCAGCCGACGCGCCGGTCACCCTGCTGTTCGGCCGGTTGCGCGCGGACAAGGGCCTGGGCGATCTGCTCGCGGCGCTTGCGCGGCTGCCGCGGCTGCACCTGCTGGTGGGCGGCGAGGAGGATGGCGCGCTCGCCGCGACCCGCGACCAGCTCGCGGACCCGGCGCTGGCTGGCCGCGTGACGGTGCGCGAGGGGTACCTCGAGATGCGGGAGGCGGCAACGCTGTTCGCCGCGACCGACACCGTCGCGCTTCCATATCCGGTGGCCAGCCAGAGCGGCGTCCTGCTGCTCGCGTACGGCTTCCACCGTCCCGTCGTGGCCTACCCGGTGGGTGGCCTGGTGGAGGCGGTGATCGACGGCGAGACGGGGTGGCTGTGCGCACGAGCGGACGTCGAGGCGCTCGTCGGCGCGCTCGGCGCGGCGATCGGGGCGGGCTGGCCGGAGTGCCGCCGCCGCGGGGAAGCAGGGGCCGAGCTTGCCGAGCAGCGCTTCGGCTGGCCGGCTATAGCGCGCCGCACCGGCGAGCTGTATCGCGACGTTCTTGCGGGTACCTGAACGCTCCCATCGCGGCGGGATTTCGCTGTGCCCGTCAGGCTGGGAGCGATCCTGCACGCCCGGCGGCGGCGACCGGCAAGCTGGTATGACTCACTGCCCGATGGCTGGACACCGCATAGTCTCGATCCAGACGACCGACGAACGGGGTGGCGCGGAGTACGCAAACGTCGATCTGCTGCAGGCGCTGCGCGCGTGCGGCCACGATGTGGTGCTGCTTACCAACGTGCCGGACATCACCGGCGACACCGGCGTGCCGGTCCGCGCGATCAACATCGGCCCCAAGCTCGCGCGCCGCAGCGTCGCGCTGGTCGCATTGGAGGCGCCGCGCACGGTGTTGCGCATTGCCCGCGCGTTACATGCCGAGCGGCCGGTTGGAGCGACCTTGCTGCACTTCAAGAAGGAGCAGTTGCTGTGCTCGCTGCTGCCGCGCCGGCTCACCGGCGAGATCGTATGGGCCGAGTGGGGGCCAGTGCCGCCGCCGATGCGCCACGGGGCGCCGCGGTGGCTGTATGCGCTCGCGGCGCGGCGCGTCAGCCGCGTTATCGCCGTCTCGGAGGGAACCAAGCGCACGGTGGTGGCCGCCGGAGTCCCCGCCGAGAAGGTGACGGTGGTGCCCAACCTCGTCGACGTGGACAGTGTGGCCTTCGACCCGGCGGGCCGTGAGGAGCTGCGCCAGGCGTGGGGAGCCGGCGAGCAGACGCTGGTGGTGGGCTGCGTCTCGCGCTTTCAGCGGCGCAAGCGCAACGACGTGGCGATCGATGCGATGGCCCATCTGGACGGTGACGTCCGCCTCGTGCTCGCGGGCGAGGGGGAGGAGGAGGAGGCGCTGCGCGCCCGGGGGGCTCGGTTTGGGGATCGGGTCCGTTTCGTGCCCAACGTGCGCGGTCACGTGGAGTCGTTCCTCTCGGCGTGCGACGTGCTCGTGTTCACGCCCAGCCCCACCGAGGGAGAGCCCCGGGTGATCGTGATGTCGCAGCTCGTCGGGCTGCCGGTGATTGCCACCGACCCCGAGGGTACGGAGGGGCTGATCCCGCAAGGCGGCGGCACGATCGTCTCGCCCTCGCACGACCCCCCTGCGCTCGCGGCGACGATCGAGGCGTATCGGGAGGATCCGGAGCGTCGCAGGCGGGAGGGCGAGGTGGCCCGCCGCGCCACGCTGGAGAGCCACGACCCCGAGCGGACGCTGGGCTTGGTGAAACGGGCGCTTGGGCTCGGGCCGTCGGGGGAAGCGGCGATAGAGAAAGGCGGGGTGAACGGATTGTGGGAAGAGGACGACGAGCGGTTGAAGCCGTTGAAGATCGTGAGCGTGATGACAACCGATTCCAGCGGAGGCGCTGAGTTCGCAGCCGTCGAGATGCTCGACGCGCTGCGCAAGCGCGGCCACGAGACGGTGATGCTCAGCGACATGCCGGGAATCGGTCGCGACACGCAGGTGAGGGTCGTCGGGATCGAGATCGGTCCGAAGCTCTCCACCCGCACGTGGACGCGCCTCGCGCTGCGCTGCCGGCCGAACCAAGCGCGGCGACCTCGGCATGCGCCTGTCCGGCACGCTCATGCCAGCCTTCGCCGACGACTTGGCCGTCCTTCACCAGCACGCAGCCGACGCGCGGATTGGGATCGGTGGTGTACAGCCCGCGGGCGGCGAGCGACAGGGCTCGCTCCATGTACAAATCAACCTCATCGCCCGGATGCGCGGTCATTTGCCGGCGTCACCGGGCTCATCGCCCGGCAGAAGCGGCAGCTGGTCCTTGCTGGGCGATCGGCGGCGGCGGTGACGGCGCAACAAATCGATTTCCGTATGAAAGGCTTCCACGTCCTGGAAGCTGCGGTAAACGGAAGCAAAGCGCACGTACCCCACCTCGTCGAGGTGGCGCAGTTCCTCCATGACGAGTTCGCCGATGGACCGGGAGGCCACTTCGCGTTCGCCCAAGCTGCGCAGCTTATGGCAAATCCGTGCGACCGCCGCCTCGATCGCCTGGCCGCCGACCGGCCGCTTCTCCAGGGCCTTTTGCATCCCCGTCTTGAGCTTGCCCTCATCGAACGGCTCGCGGCTGCGGTCGCCCTTCACCACCGTCGGCATGAGGAGTTCCGCGGCCTCGAAGGTCGTAAAGCGTTCGGCACAGGCGAGACACTCGCGTCGGCGGCGGATCTGCCGACCCTCGCCTGCCAGGCGGGAGTCGATGACCTTAGTCTCCGTATGGCCGCAGAAAGGGCAATACATGGTGCCTACCTAGCACGGCGGCGCCAGGCTTAGGCGCGGTTTCACGCATAGACGGGGAATCGTCGGCACAGTGCGGCGACTTCGCCGCGCACCCGGTCGACCGTCGCCTCATCGCCCATGTGATCGAGGATGTCCGCAATCCAGTTGGAGATCTGCTCTGCTTCCGCCTCCTTGAAGCCGCGGGTGGTGGCCGCCGGCGTACCGATTCGAAGTCCGCTGGAGATGGCGGGCGGGCGCGGATCGTTAGGAACCGCATTCTTGTTCACGGTCATGTGCGCGCGGCCGAGCGCGGCGTCCGCGTCCTTGCCGGTGATGTTCTTGTCGACCAGGTCGAGCAGAAACAGATGATTGTCGGTTCCACCCGAGACGATCCTGTAGCCGCGCGCTTGCAGCGTCTTGGTCATGGCGCGCGCATTGGCGATGACTTGCGCCGAGTAGGTCTTGAACTCCGGCTGCAACGCTTCCAGGAATGCCACGGCTTTGGCGGCGATCACATGCATCAGCGGACCGCCCTGGATCCCCGGAAATACCATGGAATTGATCTTTTTGTGAATTTCGGCGTTCGGGCGTGCCAGGATGAGTCCGCCGCGCGGCCCGCGCAGCGTCTTGTGGGTAGTGGTGGTCACCACGTCGGCGAAAGGCACGGGGTTGGGATACAGGCCGGCCGCGATCAGCCCGGCGACGTGCGCCATGTCGACGAACAACAGCGCTCCAACCGAATCGGCGATGGCGCGAAACCGCGACCAGTCGATGACTCGGGAATAGGCGGAAAACCCTGCCACGATCATTTTCGGCTTGTGCTCCTGCGCCAGGCGGTTCACCTGGTCGTAGTCGATCTCGCCATTGTCGGGCTTGATCCCGTACTGCGCGGCCTTGTACAGCTTGCCCGAGAAATTCACCTTGGCGCCGTGCGTCAAATGGCCGCCGTGATCGAGACTCATGCCCAAAATGGCGTCTCCCGGGCTCAATAGCGCCATGTAGACCGCCGCATTGGCCTGAGAGCCCGAGTGCGGTTGCACGTTGGCA
>JBEKYV010000167.1:0-7295 GCA_049510515.1 Solirubrobacteraceae bacterium
GGGCACGATCACGGTGCTCTCGATTCCCCGCGACACGGTGGTCGAAATCGCCGGCCACGGACTGCAGAAGATCAACGCCGCCTACGCCTTCGGCGGCCCCGCGGAGTCGATCTCGGTGATCAAGCACTATCTCGGCGTACCGATCAACCACGTGATCGAGGTCAACTTCGAAAACTTCCCCGCGCTGGTGGACGCGATGGGCGGCATCACCTACACCGGTGGCTGCGTGGTGTCCTACCTCGACGGCGGCTCGGCCGATGGCGGATTCACGCTGCGCCTGTCCGCCGGCACCCACCACCTCGACGGCGAGGAAGCGCTGGCACTCTCGCGCACCCGCGAGAATCGCTGCGCCCCGCAGCAGACCGACCTCCAGCGCGAGGAACGCCAGCAGAAGCTGCTGCTGGATATGAAGGCCCAGCTGCTCTCCTTCTCCAGCTTCCTGCGCCTGCCGCTGATCTCCTGGAACGCTCCGCCGACGATCATCTCCGACATGAGCGGCCCCCAGCTGCTCGAGCTGTTCGCCGCGCTGGAGATCGGCGGCTCGCCGTCCACCCACCTGCTGGAGCCCACCGGCCAGATCATGCTGCCCGACGGCGAAGAAGGCCTCACCGTCTCCGAAGCATCCAGACGCGCCGCCGTGGCGCGCTTCATGGCGGGGTAACCGTCGCGCTTGGTCGGGCCCGGGTGGCGGCCAGCCCCTCGCTGCGGCCCTGGGCAGCCAGCCCTTCGCCTCCGGTAGCCCGCGTCAGCCTTTCCCTGCTGCCCCGGGCAACGTTCAGCCCTTGGCCGCGGCCGGCTCCGGCTTCTTGGTGGAGGAGCCCTTCTCGGCCTTAGGCTTGCTCTCCGAGGTCGAGCCCTTGTCGCTCGACGAGGAGGAGTCGCTCTTGTCCGCTGAAGAGGAATCAGAGGAGGACTTGGAGTCCGCAGAGGAGGAGCTCTCCGCCGCCGCCGCATTCTCACGCTGGCGTTTGCGGGTGCCGTAATCGGTGTTGTAGAAGCCCTTGCCCTTGAAGTGCACCGCGGGAGCGTGCAGCACACGCTGCACCTTCACGCCCGTCTCAGGGTCCTCGGTGAGGGCCTCGTCGGAGAACGACTGGACAAGCTCGAAGGTGCTTCCATCTGGGCGGCGGTACTCGTAGATCGGCATTGGCACTCGGATTATAGGAGTGCCAGGCGTGTGGGACGGGCCGCGGCCCATACGACCAAGCCCAGGTCGGCGCTCCTGGAGCCGGCTACCGCTCAATGGCCGGCGTACGAACGCCGGCTGGCGAGATGCGCAGATAGAGCATTCAAATCAGAGTCGTGCTCGGAGACGAGCCGCCATGCGATGTCCCGCATGAGCCCAAAGCTCCGTGGCCCCTCCTCATCGTCGGGGGAATGTTCGCGCCAATCCAGCTCCGGTTCCAGCCTGACATATCCGCCCATGCCGAGGCTCCGCTCAGCCACGGCGGCCACGAGGTCTGCGAGGCCGCTTCGCGCGGCATCAAGCAGCGGGAACGCCAGCTTGGGGTCCCGCCAGCTCTGCTCGTCCACGGGGTCCCGCCGGCTGCCTCCACCGAGGGCCAGCAGTAGGGGCTGATCTTCGATGCCATGCTCCAGCGCGGCCAGGGCAACCAGCGTGGGGTTGGCACCGAAGAGCGCTCCGTCGACCAGCGTATCCGTGCGCCTCAGCTGTGGATCGGGAACGTGCACGGGCGCGACAAAGGGCGGCGTGGCCAGCGTTGCGTGCGCGGCCGTGGCCATGGGCAGGTCCTGGTGCGGGTCCTCTCGCGCGGCGAGCGAGTCGAAGAAGCGCACACGCCGCGCGCCCATGTCATAGACGCACACAACCACGCGGACGGCGGCGGCGCTGAGAGGCGTGTCGCCGAAGCGCTCGAGCAGCCAGCTGTCGAGCGCCTCGGACTGGCGTCCTGAGTGAGTGAGCCGCACTGCACGCACCACCCGAGACGGGGCCGAGGGTGAAACGATCGACGCGAGCTCCCGATGGAGCTTCTCGTCGAGGTCGAGCGCCGCGTAGCGAGGAGATCCGTTGGCCTCCGGACAGGCGAGCAGCAGGGCCATGAGACCGCCGGTAGACGAACCCACGAGGATGTCGAACAGGCGCGAGACGGGCAGTGCGGTGCGCCGCTCGAGCTCTTGTAGGACGAACGCCGGCACCATGGCTCGTGAGCCTGTCGCGTCGAGGGCGACGGCGCGATGGCCCGCCGCGGCGGGCAGGGCGGAGTTATAGTCGGTGAGCGGTTCCATGAGCCCCGATCTCCAGGATACGGCACGCAGAGGGTGATCCCGGTTTCAGCCCTGCTTGAACAGGAGGCGGTGCGGACCGCCATCGCGGTGCTCCCAGCACGAGCCGAGGCGGCGGCCAAAGCCGCCGCCGGCACCAAGAGCGAGACCCTGACTGCCACCTACGTGGACCCCGCGCTCACTCAGCAGCTCGCCTCGCCGAATCATCAGATTCTCTACGGCAGGCGCGGGGCCGGCAAGACCCACACCCTGCTGGTGATGGAAAAGCGCCTCATGGGTCGCTCCGGCGAGATCGTGATCTATGCCGACCTCCGCGAGCTCGGCGACACACGGCCTCAGCCGCCGCAGGAGCAGGCGGCCGGCTACATCCGGCAGCTGCTCGCCATTGTCGAGCGCGAGTTCGCAAGACGCGGCGAAGACAGCTACTCGTTCGCGCAGGTGTACGCCCGCCCGCACCATCAGCTGGACGCGTTCCACGAGGTCATCGACCAACAGGGGTTCGCGGTCAGCGAGATCATGAGCGAGCGCTCGGCGGGAGAGAGCGCTGAGCGGAACACCTCGCTCCGAGCGGCCCTGGAGCCGACGTCCCCCGGCGTGTCCGCCAGTCTGGCATCGGGTCGGGAGAGACATAGCGCGGAGCGCGAGGCGATCAGGCGCATCCCGGTGGAGCAAGTCGACTTCACGGCTGTTTCGGGGGCGCTCCAAAAGCTCAGCCGCGCCGGGGACCTCAGACGCCTGACGCTGCTGCTCGACGAGTGGTCGGAGGTGCAGCCCGCCGAGGCACAGCCATATCTCGCGGAGTACATCAAGCGGGTCTTCTTCCCCGTCGAAGGACTCAGCGTGAAGATCGCCGCTATCCAGTACCGCTCCCGCGTTGGCGTGCGGCTCCCAAATGGCGCGGTGCGCGGCTTCGAGGAGTACGCAGACCTGTTCCCCCTGACGATGCTCGACGAGTCCGCTTTCTCGTACGATCGCGACCCTGCGGAGGTCGAGAAAATGTTCGCCGAGCTCCTCTACCGCCACCTGACCGTCATCCTCGCGCAGGCCGCCTCGGAGGGCGGTCTGCCGCGCAAGCCCGTGACACCTCCCCCGCGTGGCCCGCTTCAGTGGCTGGCGAGGCACAGGCCGGGCCGGCGAGCGCCACCGGCCTACGAAGACGACATCATCTCGCGGGTGGCCGACGAGCTGCGACAGCCGGATTGGAGTGAGACCTTCTTCGAAGCGGCTGGCAACGCCTTCATGCGGTCGGAGTTCGGCGTGTCAGGGGCCGCCGAGCTCGTTGCGGACCTGTTTGAGGGCAAGGCGTTCGGGGAGCTCTCGCGGGGCGCCCAGGGCGTGCCACGCGACTTCGCGAGCATCTTGCAGAATGCCGTCTTCGCATCAAACACGCCAAAGCTCACGCAGCACGCAATGAGAACCGCGATCCGCGCATTCCACACCGCCAAGCTCGAGAATCTGCACGACGCAGAGCGCCAGATGCTGACGGATCTGACCCAGAAGATCACGGGCCGGCACGCGCGCTGCTTCCTGGCCGACCGCGATCTGACGCGCGATGAGACGTTCCAGACGCTCGTAGATCAGCGGCTGCTGCATCGGCTGCAGCCCCGAGTCCCCGATCCGCAGGATCCGGCACGTACCTACGACGCCTACACGCTCGACTATGGGTCCTACGTCCTCCTCCTTGCCGAAGGGAAACTTCCCGACGACGACCTCAGCGACAGGCTCACCGACGAGCCCAACGCCACCGTGGCACCGTATAGCGATGGGCGACGGATGCGCCGAATCATCATCGGGCTCGCCGACCTCGAGGCAGAGAACGCAGAGCCGGCGACGGGTGGCGAGACGGACGCGTAGGAGAATCCTGATCGGCCGACCGTTGCCTTCGCCCTTGGGCTCCTAATCCGCCAGCAGCGCGCGCGCGCTGGCGATGCCGGCACGGATCGTCGCAGTGAAGTCGCGTTCGGGCTCGGAGAGCATCCGCAGCGCGAACCCGTCGCCGAGCGAGAAGAGGATCTCGGCGATCGCCTCGGGCTCGGCGTGCAGCCGCAGCACCCCCTCATCCTGAGCCACGGTGAGCATCCCCGCGACCTGCTCGCGCATCGTGCGCAGCAGGTTGGCGTACTCGGTCGCGATGTCCTCGTTGCGCCGCGAAAGCGTGAACAGCTCGAACAGGAGCGTGATGAAGTCGGGATCCTCACGGATCGCGTCCTGCAGATGCTGCGCCATCAGACCGATGAAGTCCTCCGCCGTCTGCGCCCCAGCGAGCTGCTGCTCCAGGCGCTCCAAGCGCAGCTGGCAGTCGCGGCGCACGGCCTCCGCGAGCAGCTGCTCCTTGGTGCCGAAGTAGTAGTGCAGCAGGCCCCGCGACACCCCCGCCTCGCGCGCAACGCGCTCGAAGGTGGAGCCGGCGGTGCCGTGTTGGGCAACGCTGCGGCGCATCGCCTCCACGATGCGCTGGGCGCGCTCACCCGAGAGCGGCCTGTCCCTGGCGCCCCTGCTAGGCGAGCCGCTCTCCACGACCGAAGCCATCGTTCTCAGGGTGCAGCGACAGGCCGCCGGTGAGGCGTCAGGGCCTCAGGAGGCAGGTGCGCCCACCGAGCTCGGCGCCTCCTGCGCCGGCATCGTGGTCGAGCTGTAATCGAACTCCTCCTCGGCCCCGAACAGCAGGTCGAGCACCTTCGAGCGCAGGCTTTCGCTGAGCGCCACGGCGAGCACGCCCGCGACCAGCGCGAGCATCAGCGTGCGGGCAAGACCTCCGCGCCGGCGCTTGCGCTTGGGGGGCTCTTTGAGCGCGGTGCCGGCGTCGCGCAGGGCGCCCACCGCCTCGGCGAGCTCGCGCTGCAGCTTGCGATCCTCGAACAGCGCCTTGGTTGCCGGCTTGCCGTTGCTCATCCGCCCGTAAGCGCTGCGCGCGGCGAGGTAGGCCGCGAGCAGGCTGCCGCGCAGCTCCTCGTCCTCGATGATGCGCTTCACATACTGGTTGCTCTGGGCGGCGCGGGCCGCCGCCGAAGCCTTGCCGATGCTCTCTTTTGCCGCCATGCAGCCACCGCCTCTACTTGGAGCTTGGTTACCGTGGGTCCACCCCAATATACCCCCTCCTGCGAAGCGCTATGCGTGCAGCGCCGCCTGTTCCTGCGCCGTGGGAAAGGCCCAGGCGGCGCGCGGGCGCTCCTGGCGGAAGACGAAGCGCAGTTGCGGCGGCGGTTTGAGCTGGGCAGCGTGTGGCCTGAACGTGGCGCAGGGCTCCTCTAAATCGAGCGCGCACAGCATGTTGCGCTTGAAATAGCATTCCTCGCACGTCACTTTGCGCGCGGCAACGCGCGCGCTCTTCCTTCCCTGCGCCAAGGTCGCTCCCCATAAGTCGAGTGTTTTCGAGTCGCCCGCCCACCGGCTGGAGGGCGAGAACCGACGAGGGCAGGGATCAAAGCACCCGCCGACGCTCCGCTCAAGGGGCCTTCTCGCAAATCGCAGAGAAAAGATTTTTTACCCCGGAAAGAGCTGGCAAAACGTCACTTTCCTGTGACGATCGCATGGATTGCCGCATTTTCCGAGGTTCTATGTCGCTCACCCGACCAACCCAAACGCCTCATCCGCGCGGTCGGCGACGTAGCCGGCGATCGCCAGCGAGGAGGTGGCGGCGGGCGACGGCGCGTTGCGCACGTGCAGAGCCCGCTCGGTGTGCGAGAAGACGAAGTCGTCAACCAGCTTGCCGTCGCGCCCGAGCGCCTGGGCGCGAATGCCGGCGAAGGCGGGCTGCACGTCGCCGACCTGAAGATCCGGCACGTAGCGAGCGGCCGCGCGCACAAAGGCGGCGCGCGAGGCAGCGTGGCGCAGCTCGACGGCGCCGGTGCGCCACCACTTGGCGAGCATCCGCCAGGTGCCGGGCCAGCCGAGCGTGTCGCGCAGGTCGCGACCGTTGAGCGTGGCGAGGCTGTAGGCATCGCGAGCGCCAACCATCAGCGCCGTCGGCCCGATCAGCACATCGCCGTCGATGTGCTTGGTGAGGTGAACGCCGAGGAACGGCAGCGACGGGTCGGGCACGGGGTAGATCAGCGAGCTCACCAGCTCGCGGCGCGCGGGCGCCAGGCGCAGATAAGCGCCGCGGAAGGGCACGATGCGCGGGTCGGGATCGGCGCCAGCGGCGACGGCGAGGCGATCGGCCCACGCGCCGGCGCAGAAGATCGCGTTGCCGGCTTCGGTGACGCCCTGCGCGTGCGTAAGGCGCAGCGAGCGCCCCACCGCGGAGATCCCCTCGACGCCACAGCTCCTCGTCACGGTGGCGCCCGCGGAGAGCACGTCCTGCGCGTAGGAGCGCGCAACCGCCGCGAAGTCGGCGATGCCCGTGTCGGGGGAGTGCAGCCCGGCGATCCCCCGCGCGTGGGGCTCGAGCGCCTCGATGCCGGCGGCGTCGAGGCGGCGCAGCTCGGGAACGCCGTTGGCCTTGCCGCGGCGTTCGAGCTCATCCAGGCGCCCCAGCTCGCTCGCGCAGGGCGCGACGATCACCTTGCCGCAGCGCTCGTGGGCGATTCCCCGCTGCTCGCAGTACTCGTACAGCCTGCGCGCGCCCTCCACACACAGACGCGCCTTCAGCGAGCCCGGCTGGTAATACACCCCCGCGTGAATCACCCCAGAGTTGTGACCGGTCTGGTGCATGCCAAGTTGGGCTTCGCGCTCGAGCACCGACACCGACAGCCGCGGATGGCGGTGGGTCAGCTCACGCGCCAGCGCGAGACCCACGATCCCGCCGCCGACGATCGCCAGGTCGCACTCGGAGGGCGCTTGCGAGGCGGCCTCGCCAGCCGACGGTGACACGTGCGTCTGATCCGATGGCGGCACGCGCGTCATTATTGCCGGTATGCACATTCTCCTCACCGGCGCCAGCGGCTTCATCGGCTCGGCCCTCGCTCCCGCATTGCTGGCGGACGGACACGAGCTCCGGGGCCTGACGCGCGATCCCCAGCGCGCGCAAGCGGGGTCGCCAGCTCACACTTCGGCGATGGAAATCTTCCGGGGCGACGTCCTCACCGGTGAAGGACTGGCGGATGCATTGG
>JBEKYV010000168.1:0-7263 GCA_049510515.1 Solirubrobacteraceae bacterium
AGAGTGCGTCGCGCACGGGCGCTCCTATGTGCGCGAGGGCGTCGAGGACGTGGTCTTCTGCTACCTGCGCTTCCCCTCCGGGATCGTGGCGCACCTGCACCTCTCGTGGCTTGACCCCCACAAGGAGCGCCGGCTCACAGTGGTGGGCGCGCGGCGGATGGCGACCTTCGACGACATGCAGCTGGAGGGCAAGCTCACGCTGTACGACAAGGGCTTCGACGAGGACACCCGCTCGTGGGGTGAGTACATCGCGCGCTCCGGGGCGATCTTCTCGCCGCAGCTCCCTCCCGTCGAGCCACTGCGCGTCGAGTGCGAGCACTTTCTGGAGTGCATCCGCACCGGCGCAACGCCGCGCTCGGACGGGCACTCCGGCCTGCGCGTGGTGCGCGTACTGGAGCAGCTGCAGCAATCGCTCGATGGCTGAGATCAGTAGGTTGCTCTCGATGCACCCAACATTCGACCTGCAATCCCACTCGCTGCACTCCGACGGCGAATTCCCACCCGCCGAGGTGGTGCGTGCCGCCGCCGCCGCCGGGGTGGAGCTGCTGGCGCTCACCGACCACGACTCGGTTGGCGGCGTCGAGGAGGCCTTGGAGGAGGGTCCACGCGCGGGCGTGCGCGTGATCCCCGCCGCCGAGCTCTCCTCAGTGGATGAGGCCTACGAGGAGCTGCACATCCTCGGCTACCTCGTCGATCACCGCGACGCCACCTTCGCCGCCACGCTGGAGGACCTGCGCGGCGACCGCGAGCGGCGCGTGCTGGCGATGGCCGACCTGCTGCGCGCGGAGGGCTTCGCGCTCGAGGACACCGAGCTGCGCCGCCGCCAGGCCGCCGGCGAGGTGCTCGGGCGCCCCCATCTCGCGCACGCGCTGCTCGACCACCCCGACAACGCCGAGCGCATCGCCGCCGAGGGGATCGGCAGCTTGAAGGAGCTGTTCCCTCGCTACCTGGTGCCAGGCGTGCCCACCTACGTCGCGCGCACGCGCCCCACCGTGGCGGAGGCGATCGAGCTGATCCACGCCGCCGGCGGCGTGGCGGTGTGGGCGCATCCCTTCTGGGACGTACAGGAGCCCGCGACGGTGCGGGCGATGCTGGAGCGCTTCGCTTCGCTAGGAGTCGATGGGGTGGAGGCCTTCTACCCCAGCCACACCGCCGACCAGGTGGGGCTGCTGTGTGAGATCGCCGCGGAGCTCGACCTGCTCACGACCGGCTCCTCCGACTTCCACGGCGCCGAGCATAAGACCTTCGCCGGCTTCAGAGCGTTCGAGCTGTACGGCCACTCGCCCCGGTTGGGGCCGCTGGACACAGCGAACGGATCTCCAGTAAGCGCATAACCCGCTCGACTGCCTCCTCGACCGCTTCCTCGCCCGAGCGCACGACCAGGTCGGGGTGCTCAGGTGCCTCGTAAGGGGCGCCCACGCCCGTCATCCCACGCAGCTCGCCGGCCCGGGCGCGCGCATACAACCCCTTCGGGTCGCGCGCCTGGCAGAGCTCGAGGGGAGCGTCCAGGAACACCTCAATGAACTGCAGGCCAGCGTCGGCGTGCAGCACCGCCGCCGCCTCGCGGTCGGCCGTGTAGGGGCTCACCAGGCTCACCAGCGCGATCGAGCCCGACTCCGCCAGCAGCTTGGCGACGTGCGCGGTGCGGCGCACGTTCTCCCGGCGCGCCCCCTCGTCGAAGCCGAGGTCGCCGTTGAGCCCGTGGCGCAGGTTGTCGCCGTCGAGCAGGAACGCCGGGCGGCCCGCCTCGACCAGCCCCTCCTCCACCGCGCTCGCCAGCGTCGACTTGCCCGCCGCCGGCAGCCCTGTGAACCACACCGTCGCCCCAGCCCACCCCAGCGCCTCCCAGCGCCGGTCGCGGCTCAGCGCAGGGCGCTGCCAGCGCACGTTGGGGCTGTGGTCGGTCACCTACTCCACTCCCTGGCGCTCGAAAGTCTCTTCGACGCGGATCGTGTCCGGGCCGGAGAGCTCGAACGCGGCGTGCAGCGCGCGCACGACCGACTCGACACGCTCACGCGGGATGACGCTTGAGATCCTGATTGGCGAGGTCGTGATCATGTCGAGGTTGAGGCCCTCGGCGGCGAGCACGTTGAACATCTTCGCCGCCACGCCCGGGTAGGTGCGCATGCCGGCGCCGACGATCGACACCTTGCCGACGTTCTCATCGGGCACCAGCTCCGCGAACACCTCGCCCGTCAGCGGGTCGAGCGCCGCGCGCGCGTCGCGCATGCGGTCGCGGGGGATCGTGATGGCGATCTGCGCGAGCTCCCCCGTCGGCGGGCCCTGGTCGATCATGTCCACCTCCACGCCGGCCTCGGCGAGCGCCGTGAAGATACGGGCCGCCATGCCCGGCCTGTGGCGGACGTCGACCAGCTTGACGATCGCCTCCGAGGTCGAGTGGGTGACGGCGCTGACGATGGGTCGCTCTGCAGGGTCCATGTTCTCTCCTTCCGACACCACCAAGGTACCGGGACGATCGTCGAACGACGAGCGGCAGTGGATGCGCACGCCGTGGTTGCGCGCGTACTCGACCGAGCGCAGCTGCAGGACGCCGGCGCCGGAGGATGACATCTCCAGCATCTCCTCGTACGTGACCGCGTCCAGCTTGCGCGCGTCGGGCACCACCCGCGGGTCGGCGCTGAACACGCCGGGGACGTCGGTGTAGATTTCGCACACCTCCGCGCCCAGCTCGGCGGCGACCGCGACCGCGGTCGTATCCGAGCCCCCGCGCCCCAGCGTGGTGACGTCCTGCGTGACGGTGGATACGCCCTGGAAGCCCGCCACCAGCACGATGTGGTCCTCTTCCAGCGCCTCCTTGACGCGGTCGGCGCGCACCTCGATGATCCGCGCGGAGGTGTGCCAGCTGTCGGTGACGATCCCCGCCTGCGAGCCGGTGAGCGAGATCGCGCGGTGGCCGAGGTCGCGGATCGCCATCGCGCACAGCGCGCAGCTGATCCGCTCGCCGGTGGACAGCAGCATGTCCATCTCGCGCGGGTCGGGCGCCGCGGAGACCTCCTGCGCCATCGCGATCAGCTCGTCGGTGGTCTTGCCGCGCGCCGAGAGCACCGCCACCACGTTGGCCCCCCCCTCGCGCCGCTCGACGATCCGCCGCGCGGCGCGCTTGATCCGATCGGCGTCGGCGACCGAGGTGCCGCCGAACTTCATCACCACGATGTTGGACACGCACGCAGGATAGGACCTCTCCGGCTGGGGGTGACGGGCGGCGAGCCGCGAACGCCTATCCTGGAAGACAATGTCAATGAGCACAACCGCTCGATAGGGGGTGGGGCGTGGCCTACCGCACAAGCATCTTCATCGACTTCTGGAACTTCTCGCTGCAATGGCGAAACCGCGCCCATGGCGATCTGATCGACTGGCGGAAGGTCCCCGCCGAGCTGCTCGGCGAGAGCGAACGGCAGCTGCAGCAGGCGGGCTTCGGCGACGCGCTGCACCTCGAGGAGGCGCTGGTGTACGCCTCCTACGACGAAGACGACCCCGGCCGCAAGCTGAAGGGCTGGCTGGACGCGTTCCTCGACAAGCAGCCCCGCTTTCGCGTCACCACCCGCGTGCGCCGCTCCAAACCGCGCTCGGTGTACTGCAGAGCGTGCGAGCACTCGATCGAGAAATGCCCCAACTGCCAGGAGACGCTGCGCTGGTCGACCGAGAAAGGCGTCGACACGGCGATTGTCACGGCGCTGCTCTCGCTGGCGGGCGAGGGGGCGTTCGACGCCGCGGTGCTGGTGTCCAGCGACACCGACTACCTGCCGGCCGTGGAGTGGCTGCAATCGCGCGGCTTCAAGGTGATCAACGCCACCTGGGCCAACCATGGGCACGAGCTCGCGCGGGCCTGCTGGGCCTCGTTCGAGCTCGACGGGATCGTCTCCAAGCTGCGTCAAGGTGGCGGGGATGGACGCAAGCCGGCCCCCTCCACGCCCCTCGACGAGGGTGCGGCCGACACGCTGGTGGAGGAACTGGTCGAGGATCCCTGCCCGCCGGCGCTGGCGAAGGCGGGCGACGGCGACGGCGACGGCGACGGCGACGGCGCACTACACCGCGCGGCGACCTGAGAGCGCCTTGCCGAGGGTGACCTCGTCGGCGTACTCGAGGTCGGATCCCACCGGCAGGCCGCTCGCCAAGCGGGTGACCCGCAGCTCTGGGGCACGCTCGTGCAGCCCCTGCGCGATGTGCAGCGCCGTGGCCTCCCCGGTGGTGGTCGGGTTGGTGGCGAGTACGATCTCCCGGACCGCCGCCGCGCCCGCATCTGGCGTCCCATCCACGCCTACCGAGGAGCTCGCCGGCGAGGCGGCCACGCGCGTGTAGAGCTCGGCGATCTTCAGGTCCTCGGGGTCCACCCCGTCGATCGGGGAGAGCGCCCCGCCGAGCACGTGGTAGATGCCCTCGAATTCGTGCGTGCGCTCCATCGGGATCACATCGGAGGGCTCCTCCACCACACAGATCACGCCGTGGTCGCGCCGGGGGTCGCGACAGACGCGGCAGCGCGGCTCGTCGGTGAGGTTGAAGCACACCTCGCACAGACCGATCCGCTCCTTGACGTCGAGGATCGCCTGCGCCAGCGCCGTGGCGTCCTCGCCGGAGACGCGCAGGATATGGAAGGCCAGGCGCTGCGCCGTGCGGTTGCCGATGCCGGGCAGCTTGGAGAGCTCGGCGACCAGCTTCTGGACAGGCGGCGCGTAGGTGCTCACGTGGGCCCCAACTACAGACCCGGCAGCCCGAGCCCGCCGAGCGCGCCCAGATCGAGGCCCCCGGTCGCACCGCCCATCCGCTCGGCCGCCAGCTCCTGGGCGGCTCGCAGCGCCTCGTTGACGGCCGCCAGCACGAGGTCGCCGAGCATCTCCACGTCCTCGGGGTCGGCGGCCTCGGGGGCGATCGTCACCGCCTTGACCTGCAGGTCGCCCGACACCTGCACCTTCACCACACCCCCGCCCGCGGCCGCCTCGACGGTCTCGAGCTTGAGCGCCTCCTGCGCCTGCTCCATGTCGCGCTGCATCTTCTGCACCTGCTGGAGCATCTGCTGCATGTTGGGTCGCTTCTGTTGGGGCATCGTGCTCGCTCCTTAGAACGTCTTTAAAAATAGACGGTGCGACCGGGGCGTTCCTGGACCAAGCTGGGCGACGCGGGCCGGCGCAGCCCGTGCTGGTAGCACGGGCAAGACGGACCGTGGCGATCCAGCGTAGCGTCCAGGGACGTATCCGGGCGTGCCGGTCTTTTTGAAAGCCGTTCTCACTCGCCTTCGCCGATCGTCTCGGCCGCACCGACGAGCTCCTCCGCGTCGAGCTCATCCTTGAAGCGTGTCACCCACTCGTCTTCGCTGCGTGGCGCGTCCTCGACCTCGCCGTCCGCGGGCGGGGGCAGCTCCTCGCGCAGCTCGTACACCACCCGCAAGCGCGGCTGCCCGGCGAGCTGGCGCAATGCCTCGGTCACCGTGGCACGGTGGGTGCTGTCTTCGGCTTTCTTCTTCAGGAACGACGCCGTCGCGGCGAACGCCACCGTCAACTCCTCGTCGCTTAAAGCCACCGCGCGCGCATCCTTGAGCACCGCGCTCAACAGCTTGTTCTCGGCCCCCACCAGCTCCACAGTGGACCGCCACAGCGAGTCGAAATCGCCCACATCCTCAACCTGCGCCGGCTTCGAGCTCGGCGCCGGTGGCTCTTCAGGCACGGCAACCGCCAGCAGGGCATCCGCGGGGTGCGTCGCAGGGGGCTCCGAACCGCCGTGCCGGCGCTCCAGGCGCTCGATGCGCGCCAGCAGCGCCTTCAGCGAACCGTCGATCTCCGGGCGCGCCGCCTTCACGAGCGCAAGCTCCAGCTGCGTGCGCGGCTCGCCGCCGGCCTTCACCGTCTCCAGCGCCCCGCCCAGCTGCTCCAGCAGCCGGACGGTCGTCGCCTGCGGCACCCGCTGCGCCTGTGCCTGCAGGCGCGCGTCCGCCTCCGCCGTCAGCGACAGCTCGGCCGGCACTTCACCGAGCGTGTGCACCACCAGCAGATCGCGCGCGCGGCCCTCGAGGTCGGCTGTGAACGCGCCCGCGTCCCGGCCACCATCCGCGCAGCGCGCCACCGCGAGCAGCACCTCCCTGGCGCTCCCCTGGGCGACCGCGTCGATCGTCTCTTCCAGCAGCTGGGAGTCGGTCACCCCCAGCACCGCCAGCACGTCCTCCAGCACGATCTCGGGGCCGGAGTAGGTGAGCAGCTGCTCGAGCGTCCCCAGCGCGTCGCGGAAGCTGCCCGTCGCCGAGCGGGCCAGCGCCGCAACCGCCTCGGGGGGGAGCTCGATCCCCTCGGCCTGTGCGGCGCGACGCACGACGCCGGCGATCTGCTCGACGGTGGGGCGCTGGAAGTCGAAGCGGTGGCAGCGGTCCACCACGGTCGCCGGCACCTTCTGCGCCTCCGTGGTCGCCAGCACGAACACGGTGTCGGGCGGCGGCTCCTCCAGCGTCTTCAGGAACGCGTTCCACGCCGCTTGCGAGAGCATGTGGGCCTCATCGAGGATGTACACCTTGCTGCGCCCGCTCACGGGCGCGAAGGCGACGCTCTCGCGCAGCTCGCGGATGTCCTCGACCGAGTTGTTGGAGGCGGCGTCCATCTCGATCACATCGAGCGAGCGCGCGGCGGCGATCGCGCGGCAGGATTCGCACTCCCCGCACGGCTCGGTGGTGGGCCCGCGCTCGCAGTTGAGGCAGGCCGCGAGGATCTTCGCCATCGAGGTCTTGCCGGTGCCGCGCGAGCCCACGAACAGGTAGGCGTGGTGCACCCTCCCACGCTCCACCGCGCCGCGCAGCGTGCGCACCACCGGCTCCTGGCCAACGACGTCGGCGAATGTGCGCGGGCGGTTGCGACGGTAGAGGGACTGCTGCTGCTGTGGCTGATTATCGCTCTCCGGCACCTAAGGGCTGAGTCTATCCAGGGTCGCCGCCTCGTCCGAGCGATAGCGTCCGCGCCGTGCCGGCCCCAACCAAAAGCCTCGCCACGCGCCTTGCCACACCTCTGGCGATCGTGGTGGGGGCCGTGCTGCTACGCGTCATCAGCGGCGTGGGGTTTGCCAACTACGACACCCTGTACGCGCTCGCGTGGGGGCAGCAGCTGACGCGAGGAGAAACGCCGCAGTACGGGATCCCGATCGCACCCACGCCGCACCCGCTTGTCGAGGCGCTCGGGGTGGTGGTCGCCCCCTTCGGCCCCCACGCCGCCTCGCAGATCACCGTCGCTCTCGGCTTCCTCGCGCTCTCGGCATGCGGGTGGGCCGTAT
>JBEKYV010000169.1:0-7262 GCA_049510515.1 Solirubrobacteraceae bacterium
CCGAGGACGAGGAGAACGTGGTGGATGCGCTGGTGCGCTCGCTGCGCGGCGAGCCCTACCGCCACCTGCGCGCGGTGGCGTGAGAGCCTGCGGAAAACCCGCGCCGCGCGTGTGGGGTATCCGGGATGGCACGGTGCCCGGAAAATGCCAGGGTGAGCTGAGGCCGCCGACATTTTCCCCTCTGCGGTCATCGCGCGGGGCCTGCCGCCAGCTCTCCCCGCTCCCGGGCGGCGGGCACGCGCCCTTCCTTCAGGCGCTACAGCGGCCAGTAGTGACCGATCTGCGCTGCCGCGCGCGAGGTGAGCAGCGCCTCGGGCGCCACCGAGATCGACTCGCCCTCGCCGGCGAGCGCGTTCATCGTCGCCTGCACGCACTCGCCCAGCACGCGCGGTTGGTAGCCGCCCTCCAGCACCGCCCCCAACGGGGCACCAAGCGCCGCCGCCGCGTCGCGCACCTGACAGGCGATCTGCGCGAACGACTCCGTCTGCAGCCGGCACCCCGCCAAAGGGTCGGCGATGTGTGCGTCGAAGCCGGCCGACACCAGCACCAGCTGCGGCTCGAAGGCGGTGGCCGCCGGCAGCACCACGTGCTCCAGCAGCGACAGCCACAGCTCCTCTTCGGAGCCGGGGGGCACCGGCAGGTTGATCGTGTAGCCCTCGCCCTCCCCCGAGCCGACGTCCCCGAGCGGGCCGCTGCCGGGGAAGATGCCGGCCTGGTGGATGCTCGCGAACAGCACGTCGTTGCGCCGGCGGAAGATCTCCGCGGTGCCGTTGCCGTGGTGGACGTCCCAGTCGAGCACGAACACGCGCTCCACCCCGTGCTCGCGGATCGCCAGCTCGGCGGCGACCGCCACGTTGTCGAACAGGCAGAAGCCCATCGCGCGATCGCGTTCGGCGTGGTGTCCGGAGGGCCGCACCCCGCAGAAGCCCACCGCCGCCTCGCCGCCCAGCAGCGCGCTCACCATCGCGCACGCCCCGCCCGCGGCGTGCAGCGCCGCGCGGTAGGAGGCCTCGCCCACGTAGGTGTCGGCGTCGATCGCCCCGCCGCCCGCCGCGCACAGCTCGCGGATCGCGCGCACGTGCCGCGCGCTGTGCACCAGCTCCAGCTGCGCCTCGCTCGCCGCCGGCGCCGCGCGGCGCTCCCATCCCAGCCAGGCGAGACCCTCCAGGTGGTGCTCGAGCGCCACCAACCGCTCCGGCGTGTCGGGGTGGCCGGGCATCTGCGCGCGGGGGTCGTGCTCCAGGCAGGCGGGGTGGTGGTAGTAGAGGTTGGCGCCGGGCCGGTTGTTGCTCATGGCTGGGGATTATCCGTGGTTGGCCCGATCGAGACGAAGATCGACGACGCGGGGCTGGAGAGAGCACCGGCGCTGGTGGCTGGGCAGGGAAGCCCAGCCCCCGGGCGGCTGGGGTGAGCACACACGCGCGCGGACGATCCCCTCCCCCTGCCGCTCAGGCGAACAGCGGTGGGCGGCGCTCCTGCCAGCCCTCGGCCTGCTCCAGCTGTGCCGCCAGCGAGATCAATCGCGGCTCGCTGTTGGCGGGGCCCAACAGCGAGGCGCCGAGCGGCAGGCCCTCCGCGGTGAGGCCCGCCGGCACGTTGACGCCCGGCCAGCCCAGCACGTTCCACGGCCACGCGTAGGGGCAGGCGCCGACGACGACCTTGTCGGTGTCCCAGTGCCCGAGGCCGTCGATCGCCCCAACCCGCTCCGGTGGCTTCGCGGTGGTCGGCGCCAGCACCACGTCCACGCGTTTGAAGATCCTGCCGACCTGGCGTTGCAGGGGACGCTCCAGCGCCTTCGCCAGCGCCAGCACCGGCCCGCCAAAGAGGCGTCCCATGCGGGCGTTGTGTAGCGTGCGTGGGTCGAGTTGGGCGGGGTCGGGCACGCGCTCCACCCATTCGTTGAGCCCCGCTGTGGAGCGCGGCACGAACGTCAGCCCGATCAGTCGGTAGGACGGGTCGTCGCGCACCACCTCGTGGCCGAGCGCGCCCAGCACCCCCGCGATCCGCTCGACCGCGGCGCGCACGCGTCCGTCCAGCTTGGCGGGCGCAAGGCTGAAGGGGATCCGCAGCGACAGCCCCACCCGCAGGCGGCCCGGCGCGCGTTTGGCGGCGGACGCGTACGACTCGGCCGGCGGCGGTGGGCGGTGGCGATCGCCGGGGTGGGGGCCGCTCAGCACATCCAGCATCAACGCGGCGTCCTCCACCGTGCGTGTCAGCGGGCCGATGCACGTAACGCCGTTGAACGCCTCCGGTTCCGGCCACGTTGAGATCCGCCCGCGCTGGGGCTTGATCCCGACGAGGCCGGTCCACGCCGCCGGAATCCTCACCGAGCCGGCGCCATCGGAGCCGACCGCGGCGCTCACCAGCCCCGCCGCGACGGCCGCCGCGGCCCCGCCTGAGGAGCCGCCGGGGGTGTGTTGGAGGCTCCACGGGTTGCGCGTGGCGCCGTGCGCGGTGCTCTCGGTGAACGGCCACTGGCCGAGCTCGGGCGTGTTGGTCTTGCCGACGATCACCGCGCCCGCCTGCTTGAGGCGGCGCACCGACTCGCAGTCCTCGGCGCGCGGCGCGAAGCTGCCGGCGCAGCCAAAGCGGCTCTCCTCGCCCGCGAAGTCGACGTCGTCCTTGATCGCCACCGGCACGCCCAGCAGCGGCGCGTGCTCGCCCCGCGCGCGGCGGCGGTCGGCCTCCGCCGCATCGACGCGCGCGCCCTCGCTGCGGACACAGCGAAACGCGTTGAGCGTCTCCTCGGAAGCTCCGATGCGCTGCAGCGACAGCTCGAGGAGCTCCCGCGCCGACACCTCCCCGGCGGCCAGCATCCGCGCGTGCTCCGCCACCCCGGCAAACGCCAGCTCCGCTGACGGGGCGGGAGCGCGGTCGCTCACGACCCTGGCGGTCGCCTGCGCGAAGCTAGGTGTTCCTGATTCTGCTGGCGCTCGCCCCTGATCTGGATCGCCATATACACGACGATCACGTTGACCACCACCCCGATCCCGATGAATGTGATGATCAGGCCTACGTCCTTGCTGAAGGCGGGGCTGGAAGCGAGAAGCATTGGTTGGTGGCTCTCCGTCGGGGTCGATGATGAACGTCTTGGAGCCTACCATTCGCCGGTGTCGTGGGTGCGCGTCGCGGGCTTTCACGGCAGGTGTCGTGGGCGCTTCGTTCCCGGCCACCATCTCGACCGGGACCTTGCACACTCGTCGTGGTCGCCGCCCGCTTCGGCATCTAAAGCACCGGCCGCCGGCCGTGTTGGGCGCCTGCGCCAGCCGCAGGCGGCCGCCCGTTGCGTCCGCGCGCCTGCCCCAAGCGGCGGCCGGTAGCCTTAGGGAGCCGCCGTGCATCGCGCACGATGTTGGAGAGGTGCCGGAGCGGTTGAACGGGCGCGACTGGAAATCGCGTAACGGGGGTTAACCTCGTTCGAGGGTTCGAATCCCTCCCTCTCCGCCATTTGCTCGAAGTACGAACCTTCACCCAGAGACCCGGGGTCGGGGTTCGCACGTCGTCCCGGTCTCCCCGTTTTTGGCAGGTTGGTGGCGGTTGTTCGAACCACGACATTGCCGAAGGGTCGGGTCGGTTGGCGGAAGGAGCGGGTAGGTTTCGTACTACAGTTCCCTCGTGGATATCCACCCGTCGGCGCGCAAGCATGGGTCGCCGACGCAGACATCGACCACGCCACAACGCATGCGATGGTTATCGAGGATCACGACGACGACACCAGGCTCTACCTTGGGGCCGCTCGCGACGCGACGCTGCTGGAGGTCCTCACGATCGTTCGTGACGACGGCTCGGAGCTCGCGATCCATGCAATGGCGATGCGGCCGGAGTACCGGCGACTGTTGCCCGGGGGCTGATATGGCGAAGAAGACCTACGGAAGAACCGCCGGCGGATTGCCCATCACAGACGACCTGGTCGATCAACTCAGCACCAAGGCCGAGGCGGGCTATGACGTAGAGGAGATCCTGCGCCGGCGTGGTGGACGGCCCCCGATGGGGTCGGCTGCCGCTGGGGTGGAGTCTGTGAGGCTTGACCCCGAACTTCGTCAAGCGCTCGCTCGGCGAGCAAGCAGGGATCACGAGACGATCTCCGCGGTGATCCGCAAAGCCCTACGTCAATACCTCAAAGTCGCCTGAGCCACGGCCTCGCGCGTCAGCGATAGAAGCTCGAGTGTTGTGCTGCGCTCGCCGGTGACCGGATTGTCGAGGATGTCGCCGACCTCGATCGGCGTGAGATCGGGCGGACCGCCGGGGTCAGGATGCGACACGCGCGGATCTTGACCGCCGTAGGAGCTTCGCGTCAAGAGATCCTTACGGCGCCCCTTGGTGCAACGGTTGGCCTTCGAGCACGCCGGTCCAGCTCGTGAGTGGTCGGGCGTGCGGCCCCACGATGCACTCCAGGCAGGGCCTCGATGCTGCCCAACCAACGTTGGGTTTGAGCCGGCAGCGTGGATACGGATAGGCCATGGAGCGCCAGACACCGCACGCCCACTAAACTGATCCCCCTGCGCCAGTAGCTCAGCTGGATAGAGCGTCGGTCTACGGAACCGAAGGTCGGGAGTTCGAATCTCTCCTGGCGCGTCACAAATGCCCTGCTAATCGCCAACTTTAGCACAACACTCGACCGGGACACCGACATTTTGTCCCGAAACTTTGTCCCCAAAGACTCGCGGTAGCGGAGTCGGGCAGAGCGGTCTGTATCCGGCCAGCACAAAGGGAATTGGGCCGACGGTGCCGGCGCCGAGGGCCAGGCCCAGGGGGATCCCGCTCGCGATCGAGCCTGCAGGCTGATCACGTGTGCGCCGGGGATGTCAAGAGCTGCCAGTGCTCGATGTGTCCGCGGCCGCGGGCGAGCTTGCCTCTCACGGCTGCGATGACGGTCGCGTCGAGTGCCTGCTCGAGCGTGTCGATCCTCGGCTGGCCGTCGAAGGGGGAGAGCAGGTATGCCTCCA
This sequence comes from Solirubrobacteraceae bacterium, assembly GCA_049510515.1. Lineage (GTDB taxonomy): Bacteria > Actinomycetota > Thermoleophilia > Solirubrobacterales > Solirubrobacteraceae > Palsa-744. Next base: position 4,947 of record JBEKYV010000169.1, read on the forward strand.
GTCGCGCTCGGGCGAGCAGCGGCTCGGCGAGGTAGGTGATGGTCAGGCGGCCGGTGAGACGCCAGCCGCCGTCCGCCGCGGCGATGGTGGCGCTCTGGACGCCGAGTTCCCAGCCGCCGTCGTCCAGTCCGCGACGGACGTCGTCGTCGGGGTCCATCGCGTCGTCCAGGAACTCGATGGCGCTGTCGGTGGTTTCGGCCATTTCGGCCATGTCGGTGAGCTCATCGTCGCTGAGCCACAGCCCCACGTCGAGCTCGGCGCGCTCTTGGATTTCCTCATCGGCGCAGCCGGTCGTGTCCAGGTAGGCCTCGTGTAGCGGCCAGTAACGGCCGCGACGAACCGAGCGCGTGGGTGGCCAGCGGTGCAGGAAGAACGCCGCGAACCACGGGTCGCGAAACTCGCCCCACGCCGGCAGGCCGATCGCGGCGACCCGCTCGGCTATCGCGGTTGCGATGCCGGCGCGGCGGCGATCGGGCGCAACCCAGAAGGAGTCCATGACGATCGCGTGACCGCCCCAGTCATAGGAGGCCTTCGTGAAGATTGGCCCCACGGAGCCGGGGCCAACGATCTCGTGGATGTCGGTGTCCTCATCGCTGCGTGTGTCGACGAAGTAGATGACCGCCGAGCCAACCAGCCGGCGACCCTCGTAGGCCACCAGCACCCGCACCCGCTCATCCTTCAAGAGCGTCCTGGTCGCCTCCCGTCGGCGCTCACCGCTGGGCGGGCGGGGCGTCAGGCCGTAGTTCCATATCCGGTAGCGCTCGCCTGGCTGGGCCTGGCGGATCGAGAGCGGCCCCGACGCCGGCCGCATCCCTGGCGCACGGCGCCCAACGAGGAGCTCTTCGAGGGAGGCCTGCACCAACGGCAGCGGCTCGGGCCACTCAGGGTGCCCCCTGCGCGTGTACTGATACATCGATGCGAGCGCCCAACCTCCTTCGCCCAGGTGCATCCGCCGGCCGCGAGCCCGGGCGGCCGACCGCGACGGCGCCCCGATCGCGCCAGCGAGCTGCCGCCACGTGATCGGCGCTGCCTGCGGCGCGTACTTCAACAGCGTATGGGCAGCCTCGGTGGGTGTGAGCATGGTGCGATCAGGCGAGGAAATCGACGATGGATCGCGTGAACCGTGGGTCCAAACGAAATTCGACGGGGGGAAGACCGGCTGTGCTCTCGATTATGTACCGATTGGAGTTCCCCAGCAGGCGTTTCGCAAGGAGGTCGTATGGCCGCTCGTAGAAGTGCAGAAGGCGCCACCGGGCCGGCGCCCGGTGGAAGCGTGTCGTTGTCGGAGCCGCTGCTGGACAGCACGGCTGCTGCAGCATTGTTGAGCGTACGGGTGTCATGGGTGCGGGACGCGGCGCGGCTGGGTCAACTGCCGTGTCTGCGGGTAGGGCGTCATCTGCGGTTCACGCGCCCGATGCTTGAGGCGTGGCTGGCTGGGCAGTTGGACGGCGCACCGGCCGGTCGGGCGCGCGGTCCCCATCCGAGCCGGGTGACAGGCGCTGCCCGCAGCCGGGCGTTCCGAGGGAGGGCAGCGGACCCGGCACTGTTGGCGGCCCTTGAGCGGCCGAATGGAAGGTGAGTTGATCGTGGCACACGAGCGTCGTCGAGCGTCGCTGCTCGCGCGGCTCGCCTCTCGCCCAAAAATTGATGCCGGGGGAAATGGCTCGCCGCTCCGATAGGTTAAGGGGGAGTGCAGCCTATGGGGCCGAACGTGCGCGTTCGCGGCTACCGGGCACCGGCGAGAGCCAGGCGGTTCGCGCGGGCGACGGTTCCATAGTGGTATTGAACGACGCTCGCCGAGGGCCATGTGCCCCCTGCCCATCCCGCATGTAGCCGGCGCAGTCGCACCCCGCCGTCTTTCGCGGCGGCTTTGCGAGCGTGGGCGAGGGACAGGTCTGTGCTGGAGGCGGGCTTGCCGAACATCTCGTGCCAGGCGCGGAGCGCCACCTCGATTTGCGAGGACTGCCACTTGCGGGTGGAGGCGCCGTTGCATCGCGCGCATAGGGTCGCTGCGTTCCCAGGCCCCGGCGCCCACGTGGATGCGCCGCACCGCGAGCACGCACCGCGCCAGCGCTCCTTGACTGCGCGGTTCTTGCACCCGTCGGGGTCGTAGAGGTAGGCGCTGATCGTTGCTGGCGCACGTCCGAGCAGCATGGCGATCTCGCCGACGGCGAGGCCCTGCTCGTCGCGGTAGTGGCGGGCGAGCCTGACCGCCCGCGCGCGCTCGGCGACCCGGTGCTGCGGGCGCGCGCTCACGCCACCCACCCATGCGCGAGCGTGCAGCTACAGGCCAGGGATTTCGTGCGGTGCGTAGCC